>SUYV01000015.1:0-36252 GCA_015060255.1 Bacteroidales bacterium
GCAAACGGCTTATGCTCAAACAGTTCCTCATCACGGTTCTGAATACCGCTTCCGGTCACCATCACAAGCGCTGGGGTCTCTCTGGTGCAACCTTCCGGAAGCACAAGAGTTCCTTGCAGCACGACATCTCCATTGGCAAACGTGACTTCCTCCTGTGAATAAGGGAATGGTCCCTGAGGAGTCTGCGGACGCTTCGGCTTGTTCTCTCCAGGGGTAAGCGTCAACGGGAAAGACTGATTCATCTGGGTGAATGTACCGACGACCTGCCTTATGAGCCACTGCCCCTCATATCTGGCCCCAAGCGACGGGATCCTGACAATGACCTTTCCGGCACCCGGCCTTTCAATCTGGGCAGATATGCCTATCGCGCCCTGATCCGGCGAATCTATGGTCGGATTCTCATCATCCAGGTGAAATACCAGCGTAAGAGACGTTCCCTGCACGGCAAGCTTGCCGGACCATGTACCTGTCTGGGCATAAGCGACAGACAATGTCGCGGCCATCATGACCGCAACGATTATGATTTTCCTGAACATATCCGGAGAATTTATCTGCCATGTGAAGTACCCGCGTTGACGACAGGCTGGGCCGACTCATCCGAACAAAGCACAACAAGCAGATTGCTTACCATAGCGGCCTTGCGTTCCTCGTCCAGCTCGACAACTTCTTTCTCTGAAAGCTGGTCTATAGCCATCTTGACCATCGAAACAGCGCCTTCAACGATCTTCTCTCGTGCTGAAATTATCGCATCCGCCTGCTGACGGCGAAGCATTACAGCAGCAATCTCCGGAGCATAGGCGAGGTAATTGATACGGGCCTCAACAACCTCAATACCAGCCATTTCAAGACGCTCGGAAAGTTTCTGTTCCAGCTGGTCATTTATCTCATCAGCATTGGAGCGGAGACTGAGTTCGCCCTCTTCCGCCGAATTGTTGTCATACGCATAATACCCTGCCACCTGACGGAGAGCCGCATCACTCTGCACGGCCACAAAGTTTGCAAGAGCATCCATTCGTGTCTCACTAGCGTTCGCAACAGATATGTCCACCTGACCATTGGCATTCTTGGTGGTAGTGGTCGCCTGCTTCGGGGCATCGATATTGAACACCGCCTTATAGATCTCCCCTGCCTTGACCTTCCATACAAGTACAAGTCCGATCATGATAGGATTACCCATCTTGTCATTCACCTTGATAGGATCCGCGTTGAGATTTCGTGCACGAAGGGATATCTTCTTTACGCTCATGAAAGGATTGACCCACCAGAAGCCCTCCTTGAGGAAATTTCCGCGATACTTTCCAAAGAACACCAGCACCCTTGCCTGATTAGGTTCTATGACCATCAACCCTATAAGAGATATCAATGCGACGAGGATACCTGCAGCACCCAGGATTGCCGTAAGTCCCTTATTAACATTAACGGCATGCACTATTCCCCAGATTCCGGCTGCGATGACTGCAATGATCGCAAACAGCATGACAAAGCCATTGGCTTTAAAGCCTCTGTACTCAAAATTTAAGTTCTGTTCCATATACGCTAATTTTAATTATGATTTACAAAGTCTAAAATGCATTGATTATTTCCTGATGCCGTACAGATAAGCCAGAAGGGCCATCTTGCCTCGCATTGTTTCGCGAGGAGTGAACTCTCCGTTCACCCACATGTAGCGGATGTTGAAGAACGACTCCTGATGAGGCCAGCCGCCGGTGTACCAGTCCGGATAGCATCTGTTCAGGATTATCCTCGCATCTCCGCCGTTTCCCGGTGACCAGGTCTCTGTGCCGTTGAACGGCGTCTGGCCTGGATGCGAGCCCGGAACACCGTCATTACGTCCGGTCGTGTAGCAGTCTACGATGTGGCGTTCTCCCAGTCCGGTCATCTCTACTGTGTTGGACGGATTTCTGCCAAGTCCCCATCCGGCCTCGATATACATGGCCTGTTCAAGCTGTTCCCTTCTCTGGTCAGTTTCAGCCACATAGTGAGCAAGAAGCACCATCTGAAGGTTCTCTGACGTCTGCCAGCGAGGGTCATTCGCCGTTCTGCGCGAAGGACGGGTGGTCATATGGAATACATTGTTCTCATCTGCCTGCTTGTTCACGCTCTTGACGAGGTTGTCATAATACTCCGGATAATGCCTTTCCTGAGGACAGGCAAGATATGCTGCAGCTCCCCATATCTGATAATAATTGTTGCGACGTTCCTTTGAGAACAGAGGGGCTACGCCATCCTTGGCAACACTTTCTGCTACCATGATATCCTCCCACTGCGTGTCGCCTGTCAGGTTATATATGAATGCTGCCGCCATCTGTTTGAAATCACGTCCACGCATGCTTGAAGTGCCGATATTCTGCCAGTCATCAAGCTGGCTGACCGCCTGCTTCTCCGCAAAGCGGAACGCCTTTATGGCCTCGGCCGTATAATATCTGCAGAGTTCCTCGTCTCCATGTATCCTGAATGCCTCGCCCAGCATGGCGCAGTTTGCGGCATTGGCCCATGCCGCCATGGTGGTACATCCTGCCTGGTACATGACGGTCCAGTCTGCCGAAGGGTTTGTGACGCCCTGCGAATATGCTTCTCCCTCCCTGATGCTGAGGAAGAAATCCACTTCGTTGCGGGCTTCATCAAGCAGGTCCGGAATTCCGTTTCCGCTTTCACGGATGCTCAGATTGTCTTCCGAGAGGCGTCCGTCTGTGAGGATGTATGGAAGGAGAAGGTCATATATGTTGCTGACATGGGCCAGATGACGGTCCCAGTCCATTGCATCGGAATGTCCGCCTCGGACGATCTCGTTCACAGGATTGCCCGGAAGCCTGTGTTTCCAGAACTCCGACTGCTGCGGCATCTTGAAGTGCGGCTCATCCCAGACGTCTCCCCTGAGCTTTCTCCAGTCAGGATGCCAAGGGTGAAGATCTGTCTTGTAGATCACCAGCCCTTTCGGGTTTTCCCCAGGAATGAACTGCGGCTGACGCGGAACCGGCGTGATGCGAGGATCGATCGGCTCGCCCAGACGCATATAGTAATATCCTCTTACAGAATAATGATATGGCTGGAAATATACATCGTTGCTGATGTCGAAGTCCATGCTGCATCCCACATCTTCGACCACGAGGCGGTAGCGTCCCGGCGCAGCATCCTTGAAATCAATGTTCCACACATCCGAGCCCGTCATATTCTTCCTGTTGGCCTCCTTCTCGGATTCTGTTGCGCTCATCCAGAAAGTCACCTTTCCGGACTTCTGCCTCTTTCCTGTCTCAGTATTATATAGCCATACCTTCTTGCCTTCGAATGATGTATAGTCTCTCTGACCTCCATCGCCAAGCCACATATACAGGTCTGCGGCCTTGGTCTCCTCTTCAGGAGAATATCCTATGATGTTGACATGGACGGCTTCAGACACTGACGACCATATGTCGAAGGTCACTTCCGCCTCTGTCTTGTCCGAGCCTATGGCCTCCGGTATGCTCACAGTGTATGTGGAGCCCTGCTTCATGGACTTCGGAAGCTGGAGGAAAATCCAGTGGTCGAGTTCCGATGTGAGCGTATTGTCAGTATTCATCGGCTTCGACTTCCTCCACGCTGCGACAGCGCTGCGGGAGCCGAAAGCCTTGTCATCCTTCGATGAGATGATCCAGTTTTCAGCATTGCCGGCCACCTCGGGATCCAGTCTCTGGCCGAACACAAAGAGTGTGTCGTCACCCTCGACGAATGTATGGCCGAGGTATGCGCTCGGCCCAGTGGCATCGTCGCGATACCTTACCTCACCGTCACGGAAATGCACCATGATGTAGTCCTTGTCGATCGTCTTGATGCCGATCAGTCTGGTAGCATTGAGCAGCTGCGGGCTCACTATGGCAGCGAGCACCGCGGCAAAAGTCAGAAGTCTTTTCATAATTATCAGTCAAACAGATTTTTAGTATGCTCCATAGTCTCGATTACACGGTCGCACCATGCGTCGAATTCCGGATCCTCAACCTTCAGTTCCGGATGTTCATTGATATAGGCCAAGGCTTTGCGCACGCCTTGCTCGAGGCGGGTCGTCGCACAGAAGCCAGGCACTGCACGCTTGAGCTTGCAGCAGTCGTACACTACTGTCACCGCCTTGTCCCCCAACAGCGCGCCTCGGAGATCATATGCACGGGGAGCTATTGCGGCAAGATAGTCCGAAGACACATAATATGGCTTGAACTCCACACCGAGAGCATCCGCTATGGTTTGGAATATCTGATTCCATGTGAGTGATTCGTCAGACACTATATGGTAGGCCTCCCCAATCGCATGAGGATTGCCCAGCAGGCCGATGAAGCCTTTTGCGAAGTCCTCGTTCCACGTCATGGTCCAAAGAGAGCTGCCGTCTCCATGAACTATGACAGGCTTGCCCTCGATCATACGCTTGAGGACCTGCCAGCTGCCCTTGCCGCCATGCACACCTACCGGAACGCTGCGCTCGCAGTATGTGTGGCTAGGGCGGACAATGGTCACAGGGAAGCCGTGCTCACGATATTCCTTCATAAGCAGTTCCTCGCACGCTATCTTGTTGCGGGAATATTCCCAATACGGATTTGCAAGGGTCGTTCCCTCAGTGATCACATGCTGACGGGCCGGCTTGTTATATGCTGAGGCCGAGCTGATATAGACATACTGCCTTGTGCGTCCGGAGAACATCCTGACATCACGCTCCACCTGCTCCGGTACAAATCCGATGAATTCGCATACCGCATCGAAGATCTCGTCGCCGAGCTTCGCCTCGACCTCTTCCGGGCGATTGTTGATGTCCCCTGTGATGAGTTTGACATTCAGCGGCACCTCTGCGCTACGGTTTCCGCGATTAAGCAGCCACAGTTCATGTCCTTCGGCAGCAAGCTGTCTGGTGATGGCACTGCTGATCGTGCCTGTTCCTCCGATGATAAGTATCTTCATAGCAAGTCCTCCTGAAATTTAGATTCCCAAATTTAATGATTTTATCTTTGAATTTGCGGTCTCATCCACGAAAAAGGGCTGTTTTGTGGACGGGAAGTTGTTTTTGAGGTCGTTGTCCATAAAAAAGGCTGTTTTTCTGGCCGGAAAGATAGACGACAAAAAAGAGACACCCCCGAAAGGATGTCTCTATATCCGGCGTTGAGCAGGGAGGGACGGTTGAAAAACCGTGGCCGCCCGTGGCCTCGTGAACGGTTGTGAGTGTCTTTAGAGAAAGTCCAGTGGACTTTCGTACACGAGCAGTAGGGCTTTAGCCCGCCGGTCTGGGCCCAACGCAGTTGGGAGGGATTTAGTTTTTCAACCGTCCCTCCCTGCGATTACTTGTTAAGCGCAGTAGCAACGTCAACAGCGCAGGCAACAGTACAACCTACCATAGGGTTGTTACCGATGCCGAGGAATCCCATCATCTCAACGTGTGCTGGAACTGATGATGAACCTGCGAACTGTGCGTCAGAGTGCATACGTCCCATTGTGTCGGTCATACCGTATGATGCTGGACCTGCTGCCATGTTGTCTGGGTGAAGTGTACGGCCTGTACCACCACCTGATGCTACTGAGAAGTATGGCTTGCCTGCGAGCACGCGCTCCTTCTTGTAAGTACCAGCTGTAGGGTGCTGGAAACGTGTAGGGTTTGTAGAGTTACCAGTGATTGATACGTCTACACCCTCGTGCCACATGATCGCTACACCCTCGCGTACGTCGTCTGCACCGTAGCAGTTAACCTTTGCGCGTGGACCGTCGCTGTAAGCGATGCGGCGTACTTCCTTGAGTTCACCGGTGAAGTAGTCGAACTCAGTCTGTACATATGTGAAGCCGTTGATGCGGGCGATGATCTGAGCCGCGTCCTTTCCGAGACCGTTGAGGATCACGCGGAGAGGCTCCTTGCGAACTTTGTCAGCCTTAGCTGCGATCTTGATCGCACCTTCAGCTGCTGCGAATGACTCGTGACCTGCGAGGAATGCGAAGCACTTTGTCTCCTCGCGGAGGAGCATAGCTGCGAGGTTACCGTGGCCGAGACCTACCTTACGGTCGTCAGCTACTGAACCAGGGATACAGAATGCCTGGAGACCGAGACCGATGGCCTCAGCTGCCTCTGCTGCGTTCTTGCAACCCTTCTTGAGAGCGATTGCACATCCTACTACATAAGCCCACTTTGCGTTCTCGAAGCAGATCGGCTGAGTCTCCTCACATGTCATATAAGGATCGAGACCATACTGATCGCAGATTGCGTTTGCCTCTTCTACAGAAGCGATACCGTTCTCGTTGAGCACTGCAAGGATCTGAGCCATACGGCGATCCTGGCTTTCGAATTTTACTTCTCTAATCATAGTCTTTCCTCCTTATTATTCGTGACGTGGGTCAATGTATTTAACTGCACCGGCCTCCTCAGAGAAACGGCCATATGTTCCTGTTACCTGCTTGAGAGCCTCATTGGCGTCAACGCCCTTCTTGATGAGGTCCATGAAGCGTCCGAGGTGTACGAACTGGTATCCGCAGATCTCGTCGTTCTTGTCGAGAGCGAGAGTCTTGATGTAACCCTCTGCCATCTCGAGGTAGCGAGGACCCTTTGCGAGAGTACCATAGAGAGTACCGACCTGTGAACGGAGTCCCTTTCCGAGGTCCTCAAGACCTGCACCGATCATGAGACCGCCCTCAGAGAATGCTGACTGGGTACGTCCGTAAACGATCTGGAGGAAGAGCTCGCGCATTGCAGTGTTGATAGCGTCGCAAACGAGGTCAGTGTTGAGAGCCTCGAGGAGAGTCTTGCCAGGGAGGATCTCAGATGCCATTGCAGCTGAGTGAGTCATACCTGAGCAGCCGATTGTCTCTACGAGAGCCTCCTGGATGATACCTTCCTTAACGTTGAGGGTAAGCTTGCAGGCACCCTGCTGAGGTGCGCACCAGCCGATACCGTGTGTAAGGCCTGAGATATCAGTAATCTGCTTTGATTTTACCCACTTTCCTTCTTCAGGAATTGGAGCCGGACCATGGTTAGGTCCCTTCTTTACGCAGCACATCTGCTGCACTTCGTGTGAATAAACCATAATAGTACTATTTTGTTTTAAAACGTTGTTTTCAAAATCACGCAAAGATAATAATTTTTCTGAAAGGGAAATGAATGATATTCGCTATATTTGCAATAAAGTATATTATGAAATTCAAGATAGACTCGGAATACAGGCCTTCCGGCGACCAGCCGTCTGCGATAAAAGGCATCTGCTCCGCCCTTAAGGACGGGGTTGACGCCGTCACATTGCTTGGCGTAACCGGCTCGGGAAAGACATTCACCATGGCAAATGTCATCGAGAAGCTCCAACGTCCGGCACTGATCCTGAGTCACAACAAGACACTCGCAGCACAGCTTTACGGCGAATTCAAGTCATTCTTCCCGAACAACGCCGTAGAGTATTTCGTTTCATACTACGATTATTATCAGCCGGAAGCCTATCTTCCGGTCACAGACACATACATAGAGAAAGACCTCAGCATCAACGATGAGATCGAGAAACTGCGTCTGAGTGCCGCCTCCGCACTGCTTTCAGGGCGACGTGACGTCATTGTCATCTCCAGCGTGTCATGTCTGTACGGCATCGGCAATCCTGCTGACTTCCATGAACAGACCGTAGTTGTGAAACGAGGGGAACAGAGGAGCATGACAAGACTGCTGTACCAGCTCGTAGATGCCTTATACAGCCGTACAGAGGCAGATTTCAAAAGAGGGACTTTCCGAGTGCGTGGAGACACTGTCGACATCTGCATCGGTTATGGTGAGAATGCCGTCCGCATCGAGTTCTTCGGCGACGAGGTCGAGCAGATCTCCATCATAGACCCGCTCACAGGAGCGTTCATTGACGAGCTGGACGAGATTTCAATCTACCCGGCTGGAAATTTCGTAACTACAAAAGAGCGAAGCATCAAGGCCATCAGTCAGATCCAGGATGACATGTCCGCCCAATGCGAATATTTCAGAAGCATAGGTAAACACCTGGAAGCAAAGAGGTTACAGCAAAGAGTAGAATATGACCTCGAGTTCATCAAGGAAATGGGCTATTGTCCTGGCATTGAGAACTACTCCCGCTATTTCGACGGCAGAAGCGAAGGCATGCGCCCGTTCTGCCTGATAGATTATTTCCCGAAGGATTTCATCACATTCATCGATGAGAGCCATGTGACACTGCCCCAGATCAGGGCTATGTACGGAGGAGACCATTCAAGGAAGTCAGTCCTTGTAGAATATGGATTCCGACTTCCGGCCGCAGCAGACAACCGGCCGCTGAAATTCGATGAATTTGAAGAGATTACAGGGCAGAAGGTATTTGTCAGTGCTACTCCTGCGGAGTATGAACTGGAAAAATCAGAAGGTCTGGTAGTCGAGCAGGTCGTTCGCCCTACCGGTCTTCTGGACCCTCCTATCGAGGTTCGTCCTGTAAAGAATCAGGTAGATGACCTGTTGGAAGAGATACAAAAGAGAGCCGAACTGGATGAAAGGGTCCTTGTCACCACTCTTACAAAGAGAATGGCTGAGGAGCTGGAGAAATATTTCACCAAGATGGGAGTACGGTGCAGATATATCCATTCCGATGTTGACACGATGGAAAGAGTGGAGATCATCGAGGACTTCAAGAACGGACTGTTCGATGTCCTGGTAGGTGTGAATCTGCTGCGAGAAGGTCTGGACATACCTACGGTTTCCCTGGTTGCTATCCTTGACGCTGACAAGGAGGGCTTCCTGCGAAGCGGAAGAGCACTGACGCAGACAGCTGGACGAGCAGCACGAAATGTGAACGGACTTGTGATAATGTACGCTGACACCATCACAGACTCGATGCAGCAGACAATATATGAGACAGACCGACGACGCAGCAAACAGATGGAATACAACAAACTCCACGGCATCACCCCGACACAGGTCGGAGTCAAGAAGAATGTATTGCTTGAGGAGGCCGGAAGCTATGGAAGCGGACGTGTCAGTGCAGCGAACTCATATGACAATCCGCAATACATCCCTGACCCTAGCGATCTCGGCAAAGGTCGCATAAGTGTAGGCCTGGGACACGATTCCAAACGTGAAAGCAATTCAGCTTATGTCGACGGATATCTGCAGGCTGACCTCGCAGCCGTACTTCAGGATCCGGTAATCCGTTCGATGACACGTCCTCAGGTAGAGAAAGCCGCTGAACAGGCCAAGCGGAATATGGAGAAAGCTGCAGCAGAACTTGATTTCCAGGCAGCTGCAAAATACCGAGACGAAATGTGGGCACTGCAACAGTACCTGAAGGTATGGAAGGAGCATTAATATTCAGATTTCATATAACATGCACGATATAGAGAAACTTTTCAGAAGATATGACAGCGATGGGCTGGAAATGATCATCAAGGCATATTCCATTGCGGCAGAAGCGCTTAAAGACCTTAAAAGAAGCAATGGGGTGGCTTTTATCGAGCATCCTGTGGCAGTCGCTTCAATAGTATGCGACGAGATCGGTCTCTCGGCAGAATGTGTTGCTGCAGTATTTCTGCATGAGGCGACAAGGTTCTTCCCTGACACCGACATCATTGCTTCAGGATTCGGCAAGGACGTATACACTATAGTAGACGGACTCAACAAGATATCTACGATCAACCCTAAGGACACCAGGCTCGAGGCAGAAAACTACAAGAGGCTGATCGTTTCCTATTCGGCAGACCCAAGGGTCACTGTCATCAAGATTGCAGACAGGCTTGAAGTCATGCGTTCACTGGACATCTTCCCTAAGCCATCAAGAGAAAGGAAGATTCTCGAGACCATGATGCTGTACATCCCTCTGGCACATCAGCTCGGATTATACAACATCAAGAGCGAGATGGAGGACATCTACTTCAGGCATGCGGAACCGGAGCAATACAGAGCCATAACCAACAAGCTCAAAAGCACCGAAAAGGACAGGGAGAAGCTCATGACACAGTTCATCGAGCCTCTGAAACAAAAGCTGATAGACGACGGCATAAGTTATAAACTTAAAGTCCGTACCAAGACTGCCCTCTCGATCTATAAGAAGATGCAGAAGCAGAAGGTCCCATTCGAAGGAGTCTTCGATGTCTTTGCAATACGTTTCATCATTGATTGCGAGGAAGACAGAGAGACAGAACATGCTTTATGCTGGAAGGTATTCTCATATGTGACCGAAGAATACGAGTCCGACACAAAACGTCTCCGTGACTGGATATCGAACCCGAAGCCAAACGGGTACGAATCGCTGCACATTACTGTAAAGAACAAGGAAGGAAGTTCTCTTGAGGTGCAGATAAGGACGAAGAGGATGGATGACATGGCAGAAAGCGGTCTGGCTTCGCACTGGTCATACAAGGGCATCCGCCACGAGGCGACACTGGACAAATGGCTGACTGCCGTAAGAAGAGCTTTGGAAAGTCCGCTCGGTTCAGAAAACGACCCTATGGCTGCATACTACGAGGATGACATCCTTGAATTGCCATCTAAAGACATCTTCGTATTCACTCCGACCGGCGAACTGCGCAAGCTGCCTGCCGGTTCCACCGTGCTTGACTTCGCATTTGAAATCCACACCAATCTGGGTATCAAGTGCACAGGTGGCAGAGTCAACGGCAAGGCAGTCAGGATCAATGAGAAGCTCAAGACCGGCGACATTGTCGACATCATGTCCGGCAAAAACCAGAAACCGTCTTCGGACTGGCTGAATTTCGTCGTTACCAATAAAGCCAGAAACAAGATCAGGCAGAAGCTCAGTGAAGCTGAGTTCCAGAAAGCGGCAGATGGCAAGGAACTTCTCGGCCGCAGGCTCAAGAACTGGAAGATGGAGCTTGACGACGAGACTCTGGCCAATATCCTAAAGAAACTGCAGTACAAGACCATAAATGCATTCTATGCTGCAATCGGAGAGGAAATTCTGGATGTTTCCGATGTCAAGAACCTGATAAATGAGATTCAGCAGGGATCGAATGAACAGGGACAGAATGACGCTGAGAAGAGGAGCAGAAGCACAGTGCAGGAAAATGGAAGCGACGATATTCTGGTTATCGACGCGAAGAACGTCCGTGGCTTGGACTACCGCATGGCAAGATGCTGCAACCCAGTATTCGGAGACGATGTATTCGGTTTCGTAACGCGCACAGAAGGCATCAAGATTCACAGAATGTCATGTCCTAACGCTGCCAGACTGATGGATATGTACCCATATAGAATCCAGAAGGTGAAATGGAGCGACAGTCCTAGCAGCGGTAACTTCCAGACAGGCCTGAGGATTGTGACCGCTCTTGAACCGTCAGTCATAAACGAAGTCATGGATATCGTGAACTCGTTCAGGGCATCGATCAGAATGTTCAATGTAGTCGAAAATGACAGACAGGGAACATATGACATAACGATGAAGATTGCCGTACCAAGCAATCTGGAACTGGACAAAGTGACATCACAGATCCGCAACCTGAAGAATGTCGTGAAAATCAGCAGAATGTAGACTTATGAAAGAGATAAACATAGAAGAAAGAGCCGCAAAAGCCAGAAGGCTTTTCAAGGAAGGCGGCTACAACTGCTGCCAGGCCGTCGTGCTGGCATATAATGATGTTTTCGGTCTTGACGACGAGACCGCAGCCGCCCTGTCCTCAGGCTTCGGCGGAGGCATGGGAAGGATGCGGGAGGTATGCGGAAGCGTCAGCGGCATGGTAATGCTGGCAGGACTTATAAGACCGGCATCCGATCCATCCGTAAAGGAATGGCGTACAGCCAATTATGCATTGGTACAGGAAATGGCCGCAGATTTCAAGGCCATCAATGGCTCGATAGTATGCAAGGAGCTCCTGGGACTCGTACCCATGGGAAGCAGCTCGCCGACACCGGCAGAATCGCCGGAGCCTTCTGACCGGACTCCCGAGTACTATAAGAAACGTCCATGCGAGGAGCTTGTCGGCATAGCAGCGCGGATTGTTGGAGAAAAGATTCTGAATGATAAATAATCGTGTCATTTCGAGCGAAGTCGAAAAATCTTTTTTACCTTTGTAAAGATTATAACATCAGCCATGAATTATCATAAAGCGCACAAGGCCCATCCCTGGCATGGAATCAGCCTCGGAGACAAGGTACCTGAAGAGGTAAGGGCATTTATCGAGATCGTGCCGACAGACACAGTGAAATACGAAGTGGACAAGGAGTCCGGCTACCTGACACTTGACAGGCCGCAGAAGTTCTCCAACATAGTCCCATCGCTTTACGGCTTCCTTCCAAGAACATATTGCGGTCCAAAGATGGCGGAACTCACCAACAAGGCTCTCGTCAGAAGCGATGTGGAAGGTGACGGTGACCCTCTGGACATCTGCATCCTGACAGAGAAGGATGTGACGCATGGAGACATCATCGCCAAGGCACGCCCTATCGGTGGTCTCAGGCTTCTGGACCATAATCAGGCTGACGACAAGATCATCGCAGTGCTCATGAGCGATGCTGTTTATGGCATGATGACAGACATTGAGCAGGTTCCTCCTGCAATCATCCGCCGTCTCATCCACTACTTCAGCACCTACAAGGACATCCCTGGAGAGCACACAGAACGAATGAAGTTCATAAGCATCTACGGTCCGGACGTAGCGAAAGACGTCGTCCTCCGCTCTATGGAAGACTATAAAGATTACATATCGAATAAATAAAGATGCAAAGATAAAGGGCTGCCTGATGACAGCCCTTTATCTTTGCATCTAGAACGCCAGTACAATCCTGCATCCCAGCTGAGTACCTTCTGTCTTGGAACCGTGCCAGTCTCCATTAAGCATTGAGAAGGCGCGGATGACCTTGTTGCTAAGGTCGAAGGTCGAACACCAATATTGGTAGCTGATGTCATCATAGAATGCTCGTTTCACGCTTACGACATCACCACCGACGGCCTCAAGTCTTTCATTGACAAGGGTCACATTCTCATAAAGCATTGCCATCTCCTTGTAAGAAGGGATATACCAGCAGCTTGCCGAAGACGGAGACGCCACACTATCCCTGTGGGACTTCAGTACAGATGATGAATTGAACATTGTGAAGTCGATCGTATAGCCGTATGACTGAACGGCAGCAGCATTTGCAGCCTCGAATCCCTCAGTATTTGAATATCCGACCGGCTTGTCCAGATCATAATACTGGCCATAGCCATTGTCTGAGCACCACTGGCCAAGATCCGCCCATGACCAGCTGCGTCCTGCAGCACAGGCGGTCAGATACTCCTCAGTACTTATCACGAGACCATGCGTGCAGCCAGGATAGTCAGCCGCAAGGTGTGAATCCGAAGATACGGCATTGGCCTTAGAGAACACGATACCGATTACTGTCTTGGACTCATCAAGCTCTGATGACCATGTTCCGTCAGAATAGTAGTAGTCTCCTATATTGAGGGCAAGAGCCGGTTCCTTTACTGTCACGACACATGTGGCAGACTTGTGCGCTGTTCCCGACGGAACAGACCATTCGTGAGATGTCGTTGCAGTAATCTCGACTGAGCCGGCCTTGAGGGCTGTGATTTCACCAGTCTTCTCATTCACCGTTGCAACCTCATTATCCGAAGAAGACCATGCCAAATCTTTATATGACGGCTGATGTCCTTCGACATCTGACGTAAATTCAGGTATGATCATGGCAGTCGAACCTGCCTCCATTTCATATGTCGATGGAAGTACGACAGTCTCCACCCAATAAGGCTCTACATCAATATCAACGTATGTCTTCACATTATACTCATCCACCAGATTTTCGTGTCCTGAAAGAGTGAATGTGTAGCTGTACCTTCCAGGAGTTGCCGGCTGTGTATAACATACACCTTCAAGGACAGAGTACGGATTACAGATAGCAATGACACTGAAACCAAGGCCTTCAGGATATATTACAGGATTGAAGGTCCAGCCGGAGCCGACCTTGAGCCTGTTATTTTCAGGAACGTCTACGCGTATCTCATCGGCCTGTCTAGGGATGACCCTTACAACCAGACTGGCCTCCTTACCGTCAGCCTTGACAGTGACTACCACAGACTTCCAGTCTCCGGAAGCCGAATCCTTCTCAGCATATTTACCTTTAAGAAGTCCGTTACTGTCAATGGATGCATATGTATCACCGTCAACTGACCATATCACAGAAGAAGGAACAACAGTCGAAGGAGTGCATGTAAACTCAAGCTGAAGCTCCATGCCCACCTGAATGTCAGTCTTGCCTCCTGCTGCATTGATCGCTACGGCAAGCAGGCCGTCCTCTCCCGGACCTGGTTCCTGCTTATCAGACACCTGTACACGACATGTGGCTGTCACATTGCCGCCCATGCACTTTGCGGTAATGACAGCATTACCGGCCTTGACCGCCTCTACGACGCCGTTTTCAACCTTTGCGATATCTGCATCGCTGGTTTCCCATACAAGATCTGTAACCTCCTCGGCATCTGCAGGAAGATAGGTCACTTCTATGGTCTTCTTCTCACCAGTCTGAAGAGACATTTCTGCAGGAGTAAGCTGCATTGCCTTCACATATACCGGAACATAGTCTTCCGCCACATTAACACGGCATACCGCCGCAAGATTTCCTCCGTTGCATTTTACCGTTATGGTAGCTTCGCCCTCTCCTGCTGCTGTCACGACACCGTCCTTGACAGCAGCGACAGAAGCGTCGCTTGTCTCCCATACAAGGTCCTCAGCTACAGCCTCCGCAGGGGTAAAAGCTACAGCAAGCTCCCTGGTGTCGCCCGGCTTCATCTGAAGCTTAGCCGGAGAGAGACTTATTGCAGTCGGCTTCAAAGCCACCACAGTGACCTTGCACTCGGCAGACGCATCACCTGCAGACGCAGTGATGACCGCAGTTCCCACTGACACTCCGGTCACGATTCCGTCTGCATCGACGGACGCAACCGCTTCATCGTCAGACTCCCATACAACAGTGATATCCGTCCCTTCAGGTTTCACCACAGCTTCAAGCTGCTGCTGTGAGCCCACGGGCAGAGATGACATCAAGGTCTTGTTGAGGCTTATTTTCGCCGGTATTTCCTCAATCGGGTCAGTACATCCCGAAATTGCGGAAACAGCCAGAAACAAGGCAAAAAGAATTCGATGCAATGATTTCATGTTCTTATGTTTAGATTAATCTACTTAGGCTCCACCTGGACAGTGACTACATCATATACCTTATCATTATATGATGCCTTTATAGTCGCGAAACCCGGCTCCATGCCGGTGACTACTCCTGTCACCTTATGGACCTTCGCTACCACAGCATAGTCGGTCGACCAGGTCACGACCTTGATGTCAGCATCCTCAGGATAATATTTTACGTCAAGTGTGACACTCTCACCCTGCATGATCTTCACGAGCTCATCCCCGAGGATCTCAACCTTCTGAGCCTGCAGAGGAAGCACAGTCACCTCGCATTCGTCTGCTCCGTTCTCATACTTCACGTATACCTTGACAGGAGTGACCTCATCAGATGCCGGATCGTCTTTCTTAAGAGCGACAGCCGTCACCATACCTTCAGAATCAACTGTCACATAATCCGCATCCTGTGAAAACCATTCAAAGTCAGCTTCCTGCTCAGGGACAACGGATGCATTGAGCTTGAAGCTTTCGCCTTTGGTAAGCTCGATGCTGTTCTTGTCCAGACGCACAGCCAGAACTTCGCTTTCATTATTGTTGCAAGATGACAATGCCAGAATCGCGCATAACGCAGCGGCTGAAACGATATACTTTTTCATTATTTACAGTTTATATCCAACATCTTGCAAATATAACTTTTATTATGATTTAAACAAACAAAGGACGGCATCATTGCCGTCCTTCATATCTGATAAATCTTGATGATCAGGAATTACTCTGCCTTTCCGTTTGAGCCAAGAACGTTAACGATCTTGTGGATGTAGAGCTTCTTCATGTTGTCACGTGCAGGACCAAGATACTTGCGTGGGTCGAACTCTGCAGGCTTGTTGGCGAATACCTCGCGGATTGCTGCTGTCATTGCGAGACGTGAGTCAGAGTCGATGTTGATCTTGCATACTGCAGACTCAGCTGCCTTGCGGAGCCAAGGCTCTGGAATACCGATGGCTGCCTTGAGGGCTCCACCATACTTGTTGATAGTAGCAACCTCGTCCTGTGGAACTGAAGATGAACCGTGAAGAACGATAGGGAATCCAGGAAGCTCCTTCTCAACACCCTCGAGAACGTCGAATGCGAGCATAGGAGGTACGAGGAGACCTGTCTCAGGATCTACTGTGCACTGCTCTGGAGTGAACTTGTAAGCACCGTGTGATGTTCCGATTGAGATAGCGAGAGAGTCGCAGCCTGTACGTGAAACGAAGTCTACAACCTCCTCAGGCTTAGTGTATGTGTGGTGGTCTGAGCTTACCTCATCCTCAACACCTGCGAGGACTCCGAGCTCACCCTCAACTGTAACATCGAACTGGTGTGCATAATCTACAACCTTCTTTGTGAGAGCAACGTTCTCCTCGTATGGAAGGTGTGAACCGTCGATCATAACAGAAGAGAAGCCCATGTCGATGCAGCTCTTGCAAGTCTCGAATGAATCACCGTGATCGAGGTGAAGAACGATCTGAGGATTCTCCCATCCAAGCTCCTTCGCATACTCTACAGCACCCTCTGCCATGTAGCGGAGAAGAGTCTGGTTTGCATACTGGCGAGCGCCCTTTGATACCTGGAGGATAACAGGAGACTTAGTCTCAGCAGCTGCTGAAATGATAGCCTGGAGCTGCTCCATGTTGTTGAAGTTGAATGCAGGGATAGCGTAACCGCCCTCGATTGCCTTTGCGAACATCTCTCTTGTGTTCACAAGACCAAGTTCTTTGTAAGAAATCATAATCGTATAATTTGTTTAAAAATCGTTTCTATTACACTAAATCTTGGCAAATTTAACTATTTTTGTCAAATATTGAAAAATTATCTGAAACATTGGAAAAATTGTCAACGATGAACAATAAGGTTATAATATTCTCAGCTCCTTCAGGAGCCGGCAAAAGCACGATTGTAAACCATCTTCTCGGCCTCCGCAAAGACCTCGAATTCTCCATTTCAGCGACTTCAAGGGCTCCACGCGGCACTGAGCAGCATGGTGTAGAATATTATTTCTTCTCCGCCGACGAGTTCAGGCAGATGATCGCAGAGGATAAGTTCGTCGAATATGAGGAAGTCTATGCCGGTTCGTTCTACGGCACGCTGAAGTCAGAGGTAGAGCGCATATGGGCGAAGGGACATGCAATCGTGTTCGACATCGATGTCCAGGGAGGAGTCAACCTCAAGAGGATATTCGGAGAGCAGGCCCTCTCCGTGTTCATCCAGGCACCTTCAGTGGATGTGCTTCGCGAAAGACTCGTCGGACGCGGAACCGACACTGAGGAAGCTATCGAAAGACGCGTTGCAAAGGCGGCGTCCGAGATGGAGTTTGCCGCCGGCAAGTTTGACTATGTGCTTATCAATGATGATCTTGCAACGGCCAAGGCCGAGGCTGAGGGTATCATTGATGCTTTTCTGAAAGAATAGAGATTGCCACGGCCCTTCGGGCCTCGCAATGACGTACAGACTATGAATATTGCAGTATACAGCGGATCTTTCAATCCCCTTCACATCGGTCATCTTGCGATCATGAAGCATATGACCGAGGAAGCGGGATTTGATTATGTATACCTCATAGTATCGCCTAAGAATCCGCTGAAGGAAGGCATCAGCGGCGAGACAGGTCCCGAGCGTTACGAGGCGGCAGTCAAGGCCGTGTGCAGACACCCTGAACTGAAAGTATGGGTGGACGACATAGAGCTGCACATGCCTGCTCCGCATTACACCATACGCACACTGGATGCGTTGAGAGAACGCGAGCCTGAGAACCGTTTCACACTTATAATGGGCGCCGACAATCTTGCCGTCATCCGCCAATGGCGAGACTACAGACGCATTCTGAAGGAATACGGAGTCGCCGTATTCCCTCGCACAGGACATGATCTCGGATCAATCAAAAAAGATCTTCTGGCAGAAGATCCGTCATACGACATAACACTTCTGAATGCAGAAATGGTCGACATTTCGTCGACCATCATCCGTGAAGCTCTGGCTGCGGGCGAAGATGCCTCGCAGTGGCTTATGTAAATTACTTTATAAGGTTACCGAGAACGCTGCGGGTGATCTGCCTTGTTGCAGTACGTGCTGCAGAACCCACAGCCTTGCCGGCGATATCCTTGGCTGTCGTCTTTGATTTCTTTCCTGTCACCTTCTTCGACACCTCTGTACCGATAGAGCTGGTCACACTGGTAACCACAGCACCAACCACAGCACCGAATATACCTTTCAGCAGGCCATTGCCTTTCGAACCTTTCTTAGTCTTGGTCTCCTTTGCGGCAGCCTCTTCTGCAGCAGCGGCCTCAGCAGCTTCCTGCTCTGCCTTCTGCGCAGCTTCAGCCTCAGCCAGAAGGACTTCAAATGCACTTTCTCTGTCTACGATCTTGTCATATTTGCCATAAAGGCGCGACTGATTGATGATCTGTCCTCTCTGCCCCTCTGTAACGGCACCGATCTGACTCAAAGGGAAGAGGATCTTTGCACGCTCCACCATAGAAGGAGCTCCCTTCTCGTCAAGGAACGACACGAGAGCCTCGCCAGTACCGAGTTCCATGATAGCATCCGCAGTCTTGAATGACGGATTCTCCCTGAATGTCTCTGCGGCGGTCTTCACAGCCTTCTGATCTTTCGGTGTGAACGCGCGAAGAGCGTGCTGTACGCGGTTTCCCAGCTGTCCGAGAATCTCCTCAGGAATATCTGTCGGGCTCTGTGTAACGAAATATACGCCGACTCCCTTGCTTCGGATCAGGCGGACAACCTGCTCGATCTTGTCAACAAGTGCCTTGGAAGTCTCGTCAAAGAGCATATGAGCTTCGTCGAAGAAGAACACGAGTTTAGGAAGTTCCATGTCACCGACTTCAGGAAGCTGGGCATAGAGCTCCGAGAGGAGCCAGAGGAGGAAAGTAGAATAGAGCTTGGGCTGAAGCATCAGTTTGTCAGCCGCAAGCACATTCATCACTCCCTTGCCCTGCTCACACTGGAGAAGGTCATATATGTCGAACGAAGGCTCGGCAAAGAACTTGTCTGCGCCCTGGTTCTCAAGAGTCAGGAGCGCTCTCTGGATTGCTCCGACGCTCTGAGCCGTAATGTTGCCATATGCCGCAGTATACATCTTTGCATTCTCCGCCACATAGTTCAGCATGGAGCGAAGGTCCTTCATGTCAATGAGGAGAAGTCCCTTGTCGTCAGCGATTCTGAAAACTATGTTAAGAATGCCCTCCTGGGTCTCGTTTAGCTGTAGAAGACGCGACAGGAGCTGCGGTCCCATGTTGGACACTGTAGTCCTCATCGGGTGGCCCTGCTCTCCGAACACGTCGAAGAAGCGGACAGGACAGCTGCCGAACTCCGGTGATGTAATGCCGAACTCCGCACATCTCTTCTCTATGAATCCGCTCATGGCTCCTGTCTGGCTGATGCCCGAAAGGTCGCCCTTCATGTCCGCCATGAAGCAAGGCACACCAGCCTGACTGAAGGTCTCCGCCAGCACCTGGAGGGTCACAGTCTTACCTGTTCCTGTCGCGCCGGCGATGAGTCCGTGGCGGTTCGCCATTTTTCCGCATATTGAAATAGGGCCGTTAGGGCCGTGGGCTACGTAGAGGCCCTGGTCTTTTGTATACATATATAATGGTATTAGATTCTCACGTCACTTCGTTCCTCAGAATGACAGAGGGGACTTCGTTCCTCAGAATGACAGAGGAAACTGCGTTCCTCAGAATGACACCAGGCTTTTAGCCTTATCGAGGGCCGGGATTATGTGAGGGAAGATGTTTTCCGCCCCTATTTCCTTATCTACACCGAACTTCTCGAGGGATGCCTGAACCTTTTCAGTGACACCGGAAAGGATCACCGTCACTCCCCTCTTGCGGGTACGCTCGCAGAGGTTGCGGAGGTTGTTGATACCTGTGGAGTCGATGAACGGTACACGACGCATTCTTATGATACGCACCTTCGTTCCGGACTTCTTCACCTGCTCAAGTTCCTCGAAGCGGCTTGCAAGACCGAAGAAGAAAGGTCCGTCGATCTCGTAAACCTCCACTCCCTCAGGGATGTCAAGACGGTCTGTATTCTCCATGGCAGCCTTCTCGGGATCCTCTGTCGCAGCCACCTGGCCGTCAACAACGACATTGATATGAGATGTCTGCATCACGCGACGTACGAAGAGCACGATTGCCAGCACGACTCCCACCTCTATGGCAACCGTAAGGTCCACAATGACCGTGAGGAAGAATGTGATGAGAAGGACTGCAACGTCGGACTTGTCTCCACGAAGCAGATATTTGAATGTCCTCCACTCACTCATGTTATATGCCACCTGTACGAGGATAGCCGCAAGGCATGAAAGCGGAATATATACCGCATATGGCATCAGGAACAGGTATATGAGCAGAAGTACCGCTGCATGGATGAGACCGGTCACAGGGCTCTTTCCGCCGTTGTTGATGCTGGCCATTGTCCTGGCGAGGGCTCCTGTCGCAGGAATTCCTCCGAAGAGCGGAGTCACTATGTTTGCTATACCCTGTCCTATGAGCTCTGTATTTGCATTATGCTGCTTTCCTGTCGCACCGTCAGCGACCATGGCTGCCAGAAGCGACTCTATGGCGCAGAGGATGGCGATTGTGAATGCTGGAGAGACGAGTCCCTTGACGGTCTCGTAGTCGAACTCAGGTGCCACAGGCTTCGGCATCGGAAGTCCGTTCGCAAGCTCAGGGAACTTCGAGCCGATGGTTGCGAACTCTATTCCGGCAAACTTGCCCAGAAGGACTGACACGACTGTTCCGAAGATCAGGGCGATAAGCGATCCCGGCACCTTCTTGGTCACCTTGCCCCAGCTGAAGCAGATCAGAAGGCAGAGCATGCTCATGGCGAACTCCATCCAGTTGATACTGCCCAGGTTCTGGAAGTAGCATCCCCACTGAGGAATGAATCCTGCAGGGACCTGAAGGTCAAGCGGAAGGCCGAAGAAGTCCTTCATCTGGGTTGAAAATATCGTGAGGGCGATACCGCTGGTGAAGCCCACTACGATAGGATATGGGATGAACTTGAATATCGCTCCCATCTTGCATACACCCATGACAACGAGGAAGACGCCGGCCATGATGGTCGCTATGATGAGGCCCTGCATTCCATACTGGCCTACAATGCCTGCAACGATTACGATGAACGCTCCGGTCGGACCTCCGATAAGGAAGTTCGAGCCTCCGAAGAACGAAATGAGGAAACCTGCAACGATTGCGGTGATGAGACCTTGCTGAGGGGTCACGCCGCTGGCGATACCGAAGGCGATAGCCAAAGGCAGGGCGATGATGCCGACGATGATGCCGGCGATGAGGTCAGAGGTAAAGGTCTTGCTGTTGTACTGGCCTTTCTTGAACAGCCCGAACAGTTTGGGCTGGAATACTTCTTTCAGGTTAATGTTCATACACTACTTTTTTTAGATTCCCGATCTGGTCGGGAATGACGTCAACGTACCATATATGATTCAAAGCGCTTTGCGCTGTTGAGTTCCGCTTCCTTGACCGACGCCGACACTACTTTTGTCGACACCTTTGAAGCTGGCTTTGATATTATCCTTACCATGTTTTCTGTCTTCTCCTGGACGGGGAATGTCTTTTTAGAAAAGAACATTCCGGCTCCTATCGGGAACGGAGTCTCTGTCTTCTTTACCGGATGAGGTCCCCATACGCTGATGTAATCCTCTCCGTAAGTCACCTTCTGGCCTTCATGGAAGTTGATTCCTGTCAGGAACTGCACCTTCCTGCCGGAAAGTTCAGTCGAAGTCACCGTTGCTACACGGGTCTTTGCCTCGACATCCACCCTGATGGATATGTCTACGAATTCTCCCATATATGCCACTCCGTAGGCGATAACCTCGGCATATGAGCCTTTCTTGGTATCACCGACCCTTGCAGTACGGCCCTTGGTAGCTTCCAGTTTGACCTCCTTCTCACCGTCCCAGAGCGCGACACCTCCCAGACCAACGGTCTTGCCGGCGATATATCCGTCAGCTCCCAGCGAGAGCGTATCCTGCTGCTCCTTTGTCGGATACCAGAGATACTCCATAAGTTCCATTCCTCTGCCGGACTTGGAATATACATCAATGGCACCTGTATCGTTGAAATAGACACGGAGGGCCATGTGGCTGTTCTCCACTGCAGGGCCGTGATGGCCTACCTTATTATATTGGTTGCCGGTCTCCGACACGATCTCCGACACCTGAAGCGAGTCAGCACGCCAGAAAAGGCTCTTCGCAGTCTGCGCTCCGGCCTGGAGCGAGACAATTGTGAATATCGCAATTATGGTTAGAATCTTTTTCATATCATTATTCTGTCGGCTTCTCAAAGAATGAGAAATGCACATTGCCGTATTTTCTTTCCTTCTTGAAATATGGATGAGACTCGAAATTGTATTCTTCCGGATGCTCCAGAATGAAATATGCTCCCGGATGCAGGATGTCCTTTGCAAAGACCTTGTCCGGTATTGTCGCCAGGTCCTCAAGGGCATATGGAGGATCGGCAAAGATTATATCGAACTTCTCCCTGCATATCTCGAGGAACTCAAAGACATTGTGCCTCACCGCAGTCAGGTTGGTCATTCCGAACTTTGCCGCCTGCGACTTGATGAAATTGGCATGAAGCGGCACCATCTCCACGCAGTAGACCATAGAGGCGCCACGAGATGCAAACTCGAACGATATGCCGCCAGTACCTCCGAAAAGATCCAGCACCTTCAGTCCCTCCATCTCGTACTCGTTATTGAGTATATTGAAAAGACCTTCCTTGGCAAAATCAGTGGTAGGGCGCGCCTTATATCCTTGAGGAGGCACGATGCTCTTGCCACGGTATTTTCCACCTATTATCCTCATATGCTATCCTATAAACTCTCCACATTCTTGAAATATCTGTACAAGGACATTTCCTGATCCTCATTCAGCGGAGTTCTGAAGAATATCGTCGACACCTCAGGATTCAGCTGAATCTTACGCATAGCGAGGAAAATGAAATATTCTGCCGTAGTAAAATCAGGAGCCTGATATGTATTACACAGCAGAAGAGTCCTGCCTTGTGCAATGACAAGATAAAGACAGCCGTCCATATACGAAGCCAGTATCTTGTTATATTCCTGCAGAGAGGACAACTGACCCAGCATGTAATACATTTCCGGGAGAGGCTGCGACTTGCTTCCGTCAGAGCATCGTACAGTTTCCGATATCACTTTAGGCAATGTTGCGTGAAGCGGATTCGAATAAAGAAGAACAGCCGCATATTGCGGAATCTCCACATAATCGACAGGTTCTTCATCCGAAAGATGCACTACTTCAGCAAGCATATTCCTGGAGTTCTCCGGCAGATGGAACTGAGATGGGACCAACGCACATTTTGGAGCAAACACAGAAATCTCTACCGCCGAATATTTTCTATGGAGTTCCGATGTATTGAAAACACGTTCAGCACCCATCCATCCGGATGAATGCTCAACACCATCGGCCTGTATCTTAAAAGAATATCCACTCAAGCCGACTTGAATGGATATCCTGTCTGTATTATCTATCATAGTCCTATGACTATTATCGGACTACTCCCAGTTACCTGCGTTATTGTTAGGCTGTGAGATACTACCTACCTGAAGGCCCTTGTAACGTCCCTGATCCTCTCTTTCAGCATCAAGATTGATTCTGAGCTGGTTGTTAAGACCCTTGAGGAGCGACTTGAACGGCATTGAAGCCTCGAACAGAGGAACATTCACACCAGATACCTTCTTTATTGTCGACTCCATGATGATCGAATCACCGCTGAATGGGATGAATGCAAGCGAGTCTACACAGAAATCAGTACGATGAGTGAAGAGGGTATCCTTTACAGGAATCTCACTTGTAACCTCAAATACAAGGTTCTGCTCACCTGCCTGATAAAGCTCATAAAGCTTCTGATTGAGCTTCTCAGCCTTGAGACCAGCATATCTTCTCTTGATCCTGTCAGTGTTGGCCATTGCAAGAGAGTCATCCTTTGAACCGACCTGAAGAGCGATCTTCATCTTTCCGTCGTTGTAGAACATCTTGAGTGAGTCGATTGTAGAAGCGTAACGAGCGTTTACGTTCTTGTATGCGACCTGAAGCTCGCGAATATCCTTAAGCCTCTGAATAGCAACACTTTCGCGATATTCTCTGTGCTTCTTGAACTGCACTGGCTCGCTGATGCTCTTTACGTTAAGATAAACAAGTCCTGCGATACAAACAGGGAGAATAAGGTAAGTGAAAACCTTTTTGATAATTGTGCCCATTATTTTTGATGTTTTTATTTTCTTTTCAAAATGCCGGACAAAGTTAGGAAATTCATTTATGAAATGCAATATAATTTTGTAATTTTGCACCATCATCAAAGTAATGGATTTATGGAAAACATCAGCCCAAGCAGCATAAACAGCCTGATGAACCTCATCGAAGGTGCTTCCCGCCCGGTAATAGTGACACACATGAAACCGGATGGGGACGCCATAGGCAGCAGCCTGGCTATGTACCATTTCCTCAGAATGTCAGGCAAGAATGACAGCTGCATAGTCCTGAATGACAGATATCCACGCTATCTTGAGTTCCTGATCGACGAAGAAGCAAGGAAAGCGATACGCATACACAGCGAAAATGCAGACGAGGCAATTGAGGCCATCAGACTAAGCGACCTCATAATCTGCCTTGATTTCAACGCATTCCATCGCACAGAAAACCTCTGTCAGGCACTTGCCGGATCCACCGTGCCAAAGATACTCATTGACCACCACCTGAATCCTGATGCAGAATGCTTTACATTATGCTTCTCTGAAACGGAAGTATCTTCTGCCTCTGAACTTTTGTATCATATACTGATGGCGGTCCCAACAATAAAAGGCAACGCATCCGATCTTCCTTCCGAAGCGGCCGATGCATTGATGACAGGAATGACTACCGACACCAACAATTTCGGCAATTCAGTCTTCCCGTCTACACTGAAGATGGCATCGGAACTGCTTGATGCAGGCATAGACCGGTACAGGATACTGGACTATCTTTACAATCACCATTCGGAGAACCGTCTCAGACTCATGGGCCACATGATGAAGGACCTGCTCACAATCACAGATGACGGTGTGGCATACATAGTGCTGGACAGAAACACACAGGACACCTATGGAATCGAAGATGGCGACACCGAGGGCTTTGTAAACATGCCACTGTCCATAGAAGATGTAAGGATGAGCATATTGATAAAGGAGGACTCCGACAGACTGCGCGTATCGGTCAGATCCAAGAGAGGCACATCTGCAAACCGCTGTGCAAGGATGTATTTCAATGGCGGCGGTCACGAGAATGCTGCAGGCGGAAGACTGCGCATTCCTGAGGACATAGCCTCGGTCAAGGAAGCGGGAAAATACATTGAGACACATACACATAGATATTTCAACCAAGACAATCCGGATAATGAAGAATAGCACAAAGATATTTGCAGCACTGCTGCTTTGCATAAGCGTCATCTCCTGTGTAAAGGAAAAGCTCGAAACGACATACAACAAGCAGGAGACACAGATAGACACCTACATCACCAAGAACAGCACCGTAAAACGCACCGGCAAGGTCATATCCAAGATTGACAGCGTTCTTCTGGCAGACTCAGTCTTTGAATACACCTATTCGGAAGACAGCATAAAAACCGATTCCATACTTGTACGTATAGACACGACTTTCAGGGTAGATACGACATTCAGGGACACTACATGGAACGATTCACTGAGGGTGGTCTACAACATGGGTTCGGCTAGGATTGTAAAGAAAGAAGGCGACGGAGAGGAGCTTGGCTCCAACGGTGCCGTATCATTCTATTATGCAGGTTACATATTCTCAGGCAGCGTCAGCAATTCCAATCTTTTTGCGACCAACCATCAGCAGACAGCAGAGACATCCGGATTCAGTCTTTCAGACCAGGACTTCAATATTTTCGAAGTGAATCTTGGAGAGACAGAGATGCTGGAGGGACTGCGGAACGGCCTCGAGGGCGTAAAGGCCGGAGAGGAATGCGAAATACTGTTTTCCGGCAAATACGGATTCGGCAAGCATACTTTTGGCATAATTCCTGCTAATTCCGCTCTGATCTATAAAATTTGGGTAGTAGGAGTCTCTAATGATTAGGGGCTGTCAGTAATTTTTATTATCTTTGCAGGATGTAATTCAATAAACAGATAATGAAGAAGATATTTTCCTCAGCACTATACATCGCAGTCGCAATATGCATGATCGGCTGTGCCAAGACAACAACTCAAGGCCCTAACGAAGCCTACAAGAGATATTTCGATGCATGGATGGAAATCAATCATCCCGACCTGCAGCCTCAGGGATTGGGATATTATGTCATTGATGAAAAGCCAGGAACCGGAACAGAGGTCGAAGATGACGGATTTGTTCTCGTAGACTACAAGATCACAGACCTCGAAGGCAACATCTCTTCATATTCAGATGCAGAGACAGCAAAGAAGCTGGGAGAATACAGTGAGACTGATTATTATGGTCCGAAGTTCTGGACAACCGCCAAGACTACCCTACCTGCAGGTCTGTCCAGCGCACTTATCGGTCAGAAGGTCGGCACCAGCAGGACTATCATCATCCCTAGCTGGCTGATGTCCTATAAATCATATGGATCGGAAGAGGATTATCTTGACCCACCTCTCAAGAAAGATGAGGAGTATGATGCATCGAGCTTCTCCAACACAATCTATGAGTTCAAGGTCATGGATTACACTGAGGACATTCTCCAATGGCAGATCGACTCCATCGGAAGATTCTTCGCAAACGAAAGCGTGAAGATTGACGGCAAGCCGGCAAATGAGGTTTTCAGCGGAATGACAGCAAAGGACTCCGTATCTACAGGCTTCTATTACAAGCAGCTTTCTGCTCCTGCGGACACAGCAGCTTTCTCAAAGGATACCACCATCTATATCAACTACACAGGAAAGCTTCTGAACGGTCTGGTATTCGACACCACAATCGAGAGGGTGGCGAAGGACAACGGACTCTACTCTGCGGCAAAGACCTACGAGCCGGTTCGCATCAACTGGGGCGAAAAGTATTCTGAAATTACCATGAGCTCAAGCAAGACCAGCATAATAGGAGGCTTCGGCCTTACTCTATGGCAGATGAGACCTATGGAAAAAGGTGTAGGAGTATTCTACTCTAACTACGGGTATAACTATTCAGGCAGCGGTTCGACCATCCCTGGATATGCTCCGCTCATCTTTGAGATCGAAATAGTAGCAAAGCCGGAGGAATAAGATGGCTGAAAACAAAGCGTCAATCCCTTTAGAACTCGGAACAGAAAAGATAGGCAGACTGCTCAAGCAGTATGCCTTGCCTGCCATCATAGCGCAGACAGCGGCATCGCTGTACAACATGGTGGACAGCATCTTCATCGGCCAGGGCGTAGGCCCGCTGGCCATTTCCGGTCTTGCGGTCACATTCCCGCTGATGAACCTTTCCACCGCCTTCGGCACACTGGTAGGAGCGGGAGCGGCGACCATGCTGTCCGTCCTCCTGGGACAGAAGAACTACAAGGCTGCCAACAAGGTTCTCGGAAACGTAGTCAGTCTGAACATAATCATCGGATTGATATTCATGGTTGTCGCACTGGCTTTCATAGATCCGATCCTGTACTTCTTCGGAGCCAGCGAGAACACCCTACCCTACGCAAAGGAATACATGCAGATCATCCTGATCGGCAACATCATCACCCACCTGTATTTCGGTCTGAACGCGGCCATGAGGTCCTCGGGACACCCGAAGAAGGCCATGGCGCTCACCATATTCACAGTGCTCTTCAACGCCGTCCTGGACCCTATATTCATATTCGGTCTCGATATGGGTATAGCAGGAGCGGCATGGGCGACGGTCATCGCGCAGACTGTTGCAATGATTGTGGTGATGAAGCACTTCAGCGACAGGACAAGAGCCTTCCATTTCGAGAAAGGCATCGTGCGCCTGGACATGCGTGTGGCCAAGGATTCTCTTGCGATAGGTCTCGGACCGTTCCTCATGAATTCCGCGGCGTGTCTGGTAACGCTTTTCATAAACCAGCAGCTGCGCGAATACAGCGGCGATCTGGGAATCGGAGCCTACGGCATATGCAACAGGTTCATATTCATGTTCATGATGATATGCATGGGACTGAACCAGGGCATGCAGCCTATCGCCGGATATAACTATGGAGCAAGGCAATATTCACGCGTGAAGGAAGTATTCTGGAAGACCGCAAAACTTGCCATGTGCATGACGACGCTCTGCTTCATCATGTGCATGTTCTTCCCAAGGATGGCGGCAGGCATATTCACACATGACGAAGAACTGCTTAATCTGTCCGTGGAGGGCATGAGAATCATGACCATAGTATTCCCTATCGTCGGTTTCCAGATGATCGCGACCAACTTCTTCCAGAGCCTCGGCATGGTGAAGAAGTCCGTGATCCTGTCGCTTTCGCGCCAGATCCTATTCCTCCTCCCTCTGCTTTATGCTCTGCCGCAGTGGTTTGGGGCCAGGGGCGTGTGGATGAGTTTCCCTATTGCGGACCTCATCTCCACAATCATGACGGCATTCATGCTGGGAAGTCTTTTCAAGAAGTTCAACAAGCTCAATGATGGTGACGAGCCGTCGATATTGGGCAGTCAGCTATAGGAGATTCTGTTATGGACAAGAAGATAATAATCACCATAGGACGACAGTTCGGGGCCGGAGGTCTCGGAGTGGCAATTGCACTTGGCAAGAAGCTCGGCATCCCTGTCTATGACAAGGAAATCATCAAGAAGGCAGCGCAGGACAGCGGTTTCAGCGCCGAGTTCTTCGAGGAGAGCGACGAGAAGAAGAGGTTCTTCTCACTCGCATCCATCTTCTCGAACGGCTTCGGAGACACCGAGAACTACATGAGCGACAGAGGCATCTTCAAGATGCAGAGTCAGACCATAAAGGCGATAGCAGAGCAGGGTTCCGCCATCATCGTAGGACGCTGCTCAGACTACATTCTGAGAGACATGGAAGGCACCTTGGACGTATTCCTCACTTCGCCGGCGGAAGTACGCGCGGCACGTGTTGCGGAGCGCAGCGGAAAGACTCTGGAAGAGTCGGCAAGGCTGGTGGAGGAGATGGACAGGAAGAGAGCAGAATACTATAATTATTATACATTCGGAGACTGGGGCGTCGCAGGCACATACGATCTCTGCATCGACTCGTCCGTGCTCGACATAGAGGGCACTGCCGATTTCATCATCGATTTTGCCACAAAGGCCGGTCTCATCTAACCTCGAAAAATGAAGAGAAGACATCTTATCATAATTACTGGAATCATAATAGCCGCCCTTGTGACGGCTTTTGCATTTATACGCCCTCAGAGTAAGAAGAAGACCGAGTCACAGCTGCTTCATCTGAACGACACGCTGTCAAACGCACTGTCAGAGATTCCGGAGCTGGAGGGTATGGACAAGAAGATCAGAAAGTTCATGACCCAATGGCACATCAAGGGAGCATCGCTGGCAATCATGAGGAATGATTCGCTCCTGTATGCCAAGGGCTATGGCTGGGCTGACGAGGAGAAAGGTCGTGAGATGGAACCTGGCCATATCCTTAGAATGGCATCTGTATCCAAACTGCTGACTGCAGCCGGTATCATGGTGCTCCAGGACAGGGATTCGCTCAGCATCAAGGACACCGTATTCGGTCCCGGGGGCATACTTGACGACCCTTTCTTCAACGAACTCGTAAAGTGTGACAAGAACTACAGGAAAATTACAGTGGAGCATCTTCTCAGACATCAGGCAGGATTCAGGAGAGATCCTTTATTTTCATCCGTGGATGTCAAGAACCAGCTTGGTCTGGACCACGCTCCGACGAAGGAAGACCACTTCGGACTTGTACTGAGCCGAAAGCTCAGATGGGTGCCGGGCACAAGTCAGAAATACTCCAACTTCAGCTATCTGCTTCTGTCAGAAATCATCGAAAGGGTATCAGGAATGCCTTATGAGGAATTCATGAAGCAAGAGGTGATGGAGCCGGCAGGATGCTTCGACATGCACATAGGAGGCTCATATTACGCAGACAGAAGGGAGAACGAAGTCAGATACTATACTCACGAAGGAGATGGCAAATACATCGAGGAATACACCGGCAGCGGCCGTATGGTCGAGCGCTGCTACGGCGGTACAAACCTGCCACTCCTCTCGGGAGCCGGCGCATGGTGCGCCTCCCCTGCCGAGATAGCCCGCTTCGTAGCCAGCATCGACGGCAAGCCTGAAGTCAAGGATATAATCTCTGAAAAGAGTTTCCTCCAGATGGTCGAATACTTCGACAAGGAAACCTTCTCCTTAGGCTGGAATGACACCACTCCCGGCAGAGGATGGAGCAGGACCGGTACTCTTGCCGGCACAAGCGCTCTTGTGAAATACTTCCCGGACGGAGAATGCTGGATCATGATAACCAATACCAGCACCTACCGCGGTCCACGCTTTCCTAAATACACCGACGCCCTATTCAGAGAATGCCGTTCCCTCTACAGCGACAAACTCCCCCGCCGCAACCTTTTCGAATAACCCGCGTGACACTTAAAAGACTGTTGCACAGTCTTTTAGCAACACCCGCGTGCCGACAAAGCGCAGCACGCGAATAGTATCAACTCGCTGATTATCAAGAAGATTGACGTCACAATAAATCGGGGTGGCTGTCTCACGACAGTCACCCCGAAAACGTGATATTTAATTGGTTATGGTTGTTTCACTAGAGAGAGTGGAACTCGATCTTGTAGAAACGGAGTCCGTTTCCTGTCGGATATATCTTCACAGTTCCAGCTGTGATGTCAAAATCAACAGGATGGCCCAGATCCGAGCTTGAATAACCTCCCGGGAGAGATTCAGGCTCAGCGTCGCCGACCTTCACTGTAACCATACGGGTAAGATCCTCTGTGCTGCCGGTATTTGAAGCATATACTGTGAGCTTTCCGGCAACGTCAGTTGTGAACTCGAAGTAACGCTTTGCATCAGTACCGGCACCACCTGGCTGCCAGAAGTAAGTCTCGCCAGAGTTGTTCCACTTGATAGAACCACCGCCTGAAACCACCTTGAGACCATCCACCTCGAGATTCCAGTTGCTGTCATTAGTGTTTGCTGCAATACCGCTGCCGGTCATCGCATCAACCCACTCTGTTGCAGAGAAGTCCCATACCTTGTCAACCTTTGCAGGCGCTGCAGGAACCGGGTCGTAACCTACTGCATATGTATTACAGTTGGCAAGTGTATAGATATATACAACAGCTGCCTCTGTAATGCCGGCAAGCATGTCAGCAGTAACCTCTGTCTTCACTGGCTCTGCATCGCTTGATACAGGTGAATACTCCTGATAGAGGACGTTTACGGTCTTTGTTCCCGCAACATTTGTCACGAGAGCTACAGCGTATGCTCTGTCGGTTGCAGACGAGCTGCCTGAAATCACCTTATGAGAGATTGTACCAGCACGGGTGATCTTGAATGATACGTATCTGTTGGTTGGGATGCCATCCTCGCCGAGAACAGAAGCGCCGCCATGCTTGTAACGCTTGCCGTCGAGTTCTGCCTTGTCACCGAATGTGAGCTTGTCGATTGTGACTGCACCGTCGCCTTCCGCAAACTTCTGAGTCGCGAATCCGCCTGCCTCAGTGAGTTCAGCGAAGTAAGTCTCTGTGATTGCTGAAGGATCTACGATCTCACCTGTGTCAACGATCGGAACATCGTTTACATGGAATGAAAGCTCAGCAGCGGCTGACTCCTCACGAGTATAGTCGTCATCTGCCGGAACTGCAGTCACCTGGATTGCGAAGTCACCACCCTCTTCCTCAACAGCAAATGTTGCTGTAGCGAATGAGTATGTAGTCTCAGTGATGTTCTTCTTCTTGCCGTCAACAGTTACATTGTATGAAGCAGCATAATCAACAGGCTCCCAAGTAAGGGTGATCTGACCCTCCGCACGCTCGTCAACGACTGTCTTGTCGATAGACACAACAGGAGTAGCGAGAACCTTGTCAAGAACCTGAACGTCAGAAGTCCACTGGAGGAATGTCATGGTTGCAGGGTGGCAGCCATAGATGTATACCATCTGCTCGCCTGATACATTCGCAAATGTCACCTTCTGATACTCTGCACCTGCTGGAACCGAAGCGGAAACCTTTCCGTCAAGGCTTACAGTGAGGTTAGAGTGTCCTGTTGCAGCAGCAACCGAGATGACCATAGAACCTGGCTCATTTACCTTGATTCCGATCGCGCCGTCCGTAGGGATGCCGTCAGCACCTACTGCAGCCTCGCCTGAGAACTCGAATCCTTCCTTGGTGAAGTTGATTGGAGTATTCTTCACGAAGAAGCGGATGCCGTCGCGAACCATGTCCTTGTCAGCCATCTTCTTGAATGTCTGGCCGTCAGTAAGATCCCAGATCTTGCCTGTTGCAGTCACCTCCTGGGTAAGGTCCTCAGGGATTTCTACATATGCAGCATACCATCTTGGGTCACCGGCATTGGCCTCGATGACTTCCTTGCTGGTAACATTGTACTTGTCACGCGCACTGTCGATGCAAGGATCAGCGTCAAGCTCAACGCTGCCGTTCACGAGGATGCGTGCACGTCCTTCATCTGCAGCAGCCTTGAGGTCGTCACCTGAAAGTGATGAACCATCCTTCTGAGCAACGAAGAATCTGTCATAGCAGTTGTAGAAGAAGTTGTTTGAAAGCTCTGTAGGGAATGCTGAAGTTGAGTTCTTCGCGATGAGACAGCATCTCTTGTTGTCGTCGTTCATGTTGAGGAACACGTTGTGTGTCAGCACGAATGCAGGAGCTGTACCAGCTGCGTTGAGAGCACGGATATTGAAGATACCGTTATTGTTGCCGTTGTTTGCAAAGCAAAGATTGTTGAATGTACAATGAGTCATCTTTATTGACTCGAGAGTAGCCTTGGCATCGATACGGAACCATGTACGGGCGCCGGTATTGAGCGTAGAATTGATGAACTCGATGCTGTTTACAGTAGCAGTGCCACGGAAGTCGAAGCAGTCACCACCATCGCCACCGACATTGTTCACTTCAACACCGTCATACTTGATTGCACCTACCTGAGGCCCCTTTGAGTTCTCATAGAGGACACCGCGGAGGTAGTTGTTGAGCTTACAGTTCACGACTGTGATGCTCTCAACTGCAGCAGCTGCGTCGAAAGTAAGATTATGAGGAGTGTCAGCTGAGCTGAGTCCGTCGAATGTGAGGGCTTCGAGATGGATGCTTGTAACGTCTGCACCGATCTTGAGGGCGCCCTGGATAGTAGGCTGGACACCAGCAGCAGTAGCATCGCCATAGATAGCCACAGGACCACCGAGAACAAGATTTCCTATTACATAAGGAGCCTCTGCATAAGCCACCTTGATAACGGCAGCCTTGTCTGTGATGGCCTGGATGAGAGCCTCTGAAGTAGCGACTTCAGTTGCCCCGTCGATTGCAGGACGAGTCCATGCTGAAACTGTACCGCGCTGCGCACTCTTGAAGTGTACTGCAAGTGTATAGTTCACTGATGGGTTAAGACCGGTAACCTCAACCTGTGCAGCTGCCTGAGCGTCTGCAGTCACGTCGAAACGTGTATACTCTTCCTCAGCATTGAGGGCAGGAGTAATGCGGATATGGTCTACTTCAGGATCCTTTGTCCACTTGATTGTGATCGAAGACTCTGACCTGTCTACGAGCTCAGGATTGAGCGAAGACTTGATCGCATATGTCTGAAGAGCACGGTCGAACACTGCCCAGTGCGAATCCGCGATGGCACCGTCGCCGTTAACACCCTTTACGCGTGCATAATATGTCATATCTGCCTCAAGGTCAGCAGTATATGGAAGTTCTGCTGCAGGAATAGTGATAGACTCCACGAGTTCTGTCATCTGTTCGTCAGAGTAAAGTTCGAGAACGAACTCGGTAGCACCCTTGGACTTGGTCCAAGAGAATTCAATGAACTCGCCGTTGATAACCTTGGCAGAGAGTTCAGTAGGAGTAAGGCATCGGCCGAGGGCAACCTCGTCGTTGATGTCCACCATCTCCTCGGCGCAGCCTGAAAGGGCTGCTCCGAAGGCGATGAGTGATACTCCCAGTATGATTGCTGAAAATATTCTTTTCATAATTGTCATCGATTTAGAAACCATAGTCATTGAAGAGTGTTCCCTGGCTGTTCACGAGAGTTGCCTCAGGGATAGGCCACCACTGTCTTGTGTCAGGATCGTTGTCATAGTATGAATCAAGCTTCTTCTGAGCCGACTCACTGTATGTACCGGTTTCCTCTGACATGAACTTGAAGTATGTAGAAACCTCACCCTTCGAGTTGGTATAGCACTCCCAGCCGTCTCCTGCAGGAGCAGCATCTGTAGTTGCAGGCTCATTGTAACCGTAAGTCTCGATAGAACCGTCAGGTGCATATCTGAACCATACTGCAGGGCCGAACTGTGTACCCGCATTGTCCATCCATGCCTTAAGCTCTGCCTTAGACTCGTCCATCTTGGTCTTGAGGAGGTTCCAGCGGATAAGGTCCTGCTTGCGGAGCATCTCACCTACGAACTCGAGCGCACGCTCATCAACGATAGCGTTGAAGATGGCGTCCTGTCCGCTGAGGCTGCTCACATAAGCAGTTGCAAGACCCTCGTTGCCCTTGTATGCTCTCTGACGAACCTGAAGGAGGCACTCCTTTGCGAAGTTCTCGTCGCGGTTTCCGCATGCTGGATCGTTTGCGATTTCCGCTGCCATGAGAAGGATGTCTGCATATCTCATGTAAACAGGCTTGATACCGTCATCGTTTCCTCCGTTGTATGGAGACTTGGTCTGCCATTCAAGACGGAACTTTCCGAAATACCAGTCATTAGGACCTGCAAGAACAGGAATGTTCTTTCCGTCAGGACCGAGGACCCATTTCCAGTTCACACAGCTCATGTCACGGCGTACATCCTCCTTGTCATACTTCCAATAGAGGGTAGGAGCAGGACCGGCTGTACCGCCACGGCTTGATGTAGGACCCTGGCTCCAGTCAGGATTACCTTCTGTCCTGATACCGAATGTATAGTTCCATCGGCCACGTGTGTCTGATGAAGGGATCACATAGATGACTTCCTTGCCTGCAGTGATGTCCATGTTGTTGAACTCTCTCCAGAGCTGTTCATAGTCCATGAGTGAGAGACCTGCGTTGGCGATCACATCCTTAAGAGCTACAAGAGCCTTCGGATAGAGGACGTCCTTCTGGAGGTCAGGATCATTGGAAAGTCTTACTGAACCAGGGTTGCCGGTTCCCACCTTTCCTTCGTCTGGACGGAGAGAGTAGCCGGAAGCCATGAGGCAGAGGCGTGCGTAGAGACCCTTTGCAAATGCAAGGCTAGGACGGTCAGTTGTAGCAGTCACAGTGCTCTTGCCAGGCCAGTTCATATATGTGAAGGCCTCTTCAAGGTCAGAGAGGAGCTGCTTGTAGATGACGTCCTTCTCAGTCTTGTTAAGATAGATAGTATTCGCATCGATAGGAGCGAAACGTGCAGGAACCTCACCGTAAGCCTTGAGGAGTTCGGTATAAAGGAGCGCGCGTGCTGTAAGAGCCTCACCGAGAAGCTCGGCCATCTGCGCATTGCCTTCAGGGTTGCCATACTGGCGGATGCCTCTGATTGCAAGGTTTGCTCTCTCGATACCGCCCATGAGCTCATTGTACGGACCGTTTGCAAGGTTGAGCTGACCGTTGGTAGGAGTCATCGAGTATCTTGCGATGCTTGACTTCTCGTCAGCAGTAGTATTGAGGTAGAGCTCGATATCATTATTGAAGCCATACCAAGGAAGGTAGCGTCCACGATGGCAGTTCGTATGTCCGAACACCTCGTAGATTCCGAATACGTTGTATTCTGCAAGGGTGTAGTTTGAATATACCACGGACTCGTCAAATGATGACTGGGTCGGTGTCTTGAGGCCGTCCTCTGAGCATGAAGTCAGGGCTGCTGCAGCAAGCATTCCTACACCAATAAGTATTTTATTGATAAGTTTCATATCTGTGCTGTTTTAGAAAGTGATGTTGACACCGACTACATAACCTCTGCTCTTTGGATATGCTGAGCAGTCTACACCTGGAGTAAGAGGAGTCTTACGTCTTGTGTCGACTTCCGGGTCATAGCCTGAATATTTAGTG
>SUYV01000015.1:36352-43330 GCA_015060255.1 Bacteroidales bacterium
TTAGAAAGTGATGTTGACACCGACTACATAACCTCTGCTCTTTGGATATGCTGAGCAGTCTACACCTGGAGTAAGAGGAGTCTTACGTCTTGTGTCGACTTCCGGGTCATAGCCTGAATATTTAGTGAGGCAGAAGAGGTTGGTACCTGTTACGTATACGCGGAGCTTCTGCATCTTGATCTTCATTGTCCACTTCTGTGGGAGGGTGTATCCGATAGTTGCAGACTGGAGGCGGAGGAACGAGCCGTCCTCGACTGCCCAGTCAGAGAAGATCGCCTTGTTTACACCTGGGTTCCACATTGTAGTGCCTGCATTCACTTCTGCGAGACGGTCAGCATCTGTAATCTCCTCACCTGTTGCCCAATCGATGTTGGTCCAACGGTTCTCCACGTTCATAGAAGAGAGGAGGTTACGGTTAGAATACTTACGTGAGTGGCTGAACTCGATCTTGTTGGCATTGTAGATATTGTTGCCGAAGACATAGTTGAAGTTAGCCGAGAAGTCAAATCCGTAGAGGTAACCTGAAAGGTTGAAACCACCCACTCCGAGAGGCTGTGCATTGCCGATGATGGTCTTGTCATCAACAGTGATCTTGCCGTCACCATTCATGTCCTTGAGTTTCATCGCACCTGGGCGGAAGAACTCCTTGCCAAGAATGTCAGAAGCATCCACGGTACCTTCATTTGCCACCCATGACGAACCGTCATGAGTAAACTCATCAACAGAGTAACGTCCGTCAGAAACATATCCGTACATGTCTCCAAGAGGACGACCTACTGTAACTACATAGTCAGGACCGATTTCGGTAGATGCCCACTCTGATGTAGCCTCGATCTTCTCAAGACCTCCAAGGCTTGTAACCTTGTTCTCGTTCAAGCTGATGTTTCCGCCGAGGGTGAGGCCGAAGTTCTTCTTCTCGAAGATCACGAAGTTCACAGAAGCCTCGAAACCGCGGTTCTGAACCGATCCGAGGTTGCGGTACTGGTAGTCATAACCCGAACCTGCAACAGGGAACTGGATGAGAAGGTCGTTTGTTGTGTTATGGTAAACCTCGAACGATCCGTTGATGCGGCTGTTGAGGAATGCATAGTCGAGACCGATGTTGTGAGAGATTGTAGTCTCCCATGTGAGGTCTGGATTTGGCATGATAGACTTTCCACCTACAGTAGTGGTTCCCCACCATGTGTTGCCCATTGAGATCCACTGGGTCTGGTTTGCCTGGAAGAGGAGAGATGACACATTCGAAGGAATGTTGTTGTTACCTGCAGTACCGTAGCTGTAGCGGAGCTTGAGGTTGTTGAGCCATGTTGCATCCTCGAGGAAGTGCTCGTTGGAGATTGTCCATGATGCAGCGGCTGAAGGGAAGATGCCCCACTGGTTGCCCTTCTCGAACTTAGACGAACCGTCGGCACGTACTGTTGCAGAAACTGCATATCTGCCGTCGTAGTCATAGTTTGCTCTTCCGAAGAATGAGAGGAGCTGGTCGTTAGGATTGTAGAAGTTGTTTGAAGCCACCGGAGTACCTGAAGCCATGAAGTTCCAGGCCATCTGTGAATCAAAGAATACAGGGAGTCCCTCTATTGTAGATGAGAGAGTGTTTGACTTGGTAAGAATGTACTCCTGACCGAGGAGGATGTCAAGCTTATGCTTGTCATTTGTGAACACCTCACCGAAGTTATAGTTTATAGTATTGGTTGTACGATACTTTGTGCGGAACGCATTCTTATACTGAGTTGCAGGCTGACCCTTGATGGTCGCTGTGTTGCCCACATAGTATGTAGTAAGACCGTAGAAACGGTTGTCTTCCTGCGAGTAATCATCGATACCGCCCTCTACCTTGAGGTTGAGGTTCTTGATGATATGCCATGTCACAGCACCGTTGAGTGTCCAGTTCTTACGGATCCTCTTGTTGTCGTTGTCGGCAACTGAGAGGAGAGGCGGAGCGTTGTCGCCATAGTCCTCAGCGAGGTCAGAGTCTGTTGCCACACCTGTGATAGGGAACGGAGTATACTGAACCGCATGCTTCAGACGACCGTTGCTAGAAGTCGAACCACCGTCATTCATTGAATTGGCACCTGCGCCCATCACCTCTGTGCGAGAATATCTTGCGTTGATGTCAACAGTGATCTGCTTGATAGGCTTGTACTGAGTCTTGAAGTTGAGGTTGTCTCTCTTGTAGTCAGAGCCCATCATGATCGCCTTGTCACCTACATGAGCGTAGCTTGCAGTCCACTTGACCTTGTCGCCCGAACCTGAAACGGAAATGTTCTGGTTGAATGTAGTGCCGACGTTGCCGAACACCTTCTTCACCCAGTCATTCTTGTCCACGTTCTTGTAGAGATCCATATCCTCGAATACGCCGAAGTTAGAGACGAATCTGTCCTCAACCTCGTCACGAAGGACTGCGAGCTCATACTGGTTGCGTACGAAATCATATGAAGAACCTGTCTCGATCGCATCAGCGTTAGCCATCTTCTTCTGACCCCAATAAGCGTTGTAGCTTACTGAGATCTTGCCTGACGCGCCTGACTTTGTAGTCACGAGAACTACACCGTTGGCACCACGTGAACCGTAGATCGCTGTCGAGAATGCATCCTTGAGGACGTCGATCGACTGAATGTCGGAAGCAGGGATGTCAGAAATGCTTTCCACCGGGAAACCGTCCACGATGTAGAGAGGAGAAGCGTCCTGAGTGATGGAACCTCCACCACGGACACGGATCTTGATCTCAGCATCAGGGTCACCCTCTGTGGTGGTAACCTGAACACCGGCCATCTTACCTGTGAGGGCCTCGCCTACAGAAGCAACCGGCACCTGCACGAGGGCTTCGCTGCCTACTGAAGTCACTGAACCCATCAGGTCGCGACGCTTTACTGTTGCATAACCGATGACCACTGTCTCGTCGAGGAAGTTTGCATCCTCTTCGAGGACAACATTGATGGTCGTGTTGTTTCCGATCACGACTTCCTTTGTTGCCAGTCCGATCATCGAGAAGACGAGAGTCTTGCCCTTAGCATCAGGGACATTGATGACATAGTCACCGTCAACACCCGTCGAAACACCTAAAGTTGTGCCGTCCACGAAAACGGATACGCCTATCAGCGGTTCACCGTTAGCGTCTGACACGACACCCCTGATCTCCTGAGCGTTTGCCACAAATGCTGTGGCAAGCAGTCCTAAGATCAGCAGAGAAATCCTGTAAGTCAGATTTTTCATAAATGAACTTTTTTGGTTTGTATTAGTTGTTAGTGAATATTCGATATTGCGAATTTACCTAATCGTACGCAAGGGGCAAGTAAAATTTTATCGCATTACATGTAATTTTTAACACCACCCACGCACGCAGGTCCGCATTTATGATATTTTCTTATAGGTTCCGCCTGCATTCTGCCCCTCGACAATATCTTTTACAAGGTAATGGAGGTACATTTCCAGGTTGGTATATCGTCCATATGAATCCAGGGTCTTGGCGTTTCCATCGGAAGCGTCAGACTTCTTCAGGCCGAACTGTTCCTCGAACCAGTCCGGCATTCCGTCTCCGTCCGAGTCCTTGACATTGGCAAGTTCTGCCGATGTAGCCTCATATGCAGGCCATCCGCCGACAGCACTCTGAGTGTCGATGATACCGTTCTTCGAGCCGTTGCCTCCGTCAGTGAATGTAGCCTTTCCCGTCTTTGCATCCGTGCATGCACGCTCGTCGACAGAGTCCCTCGAGAGGGATGCTCCTCCATATGCAAGAATACGCTCGAAAGCCGTCTCAGCGGTATGCGTCGTGGTGTAGATGTCTTCCGAGGACGGGCCTGCAAGCAGATGAGGCGAAGACAAGACTGTATTATAGTTTGCATATGCCGATCCGTTATGCCAATAGACAGCTGATGCATCATTGGCTCCCGTAATGCCGTCGTTGCCTGTATGGACATTGCCGGAAAGGTAGAGTTCCGGATATCGGTCAGCATAAGTGACCCCTTCCTTGACATACGAGCCATACGCATCCACAAAATATGTAGTCTTCTTTGAAGCGGGACCCGGCTTATAATAATTATTGACTATATTGAACCAGCCGTTCTCACCTCCATAAGTAGAGTTAGAACCCCAGTTATATACCGTATTGTTCCTGTAATCTACATTTCCGCGATGTGTAGATACATAATCCCCATAAACCTGAGGATGATCGATACGAGGGTTACGGCTGTCGTGGCTGGCGAGCATATTATGATGGAACGAAGCGTCCTTGCCTCCCCATATACCTCCATAGCCATGATTTCCTTTGCCATGAACTGACGCCCTGAGGCTTTCTGTCATCACACACCATTGCATGGTGAAATTCCTGTTGGCATAAAACGATGCACATTCGTCAGTTGACCATGACATCGAGCAGTGGTCAAGAATCACGTTCTCATTATAACGTCCCCAGACTGCATCATTTTCCTGCTTTTCCTCGTCACCCATGCGGAATCGCACAAAACGGAAGATGACATTGCTGGCAGAAATCTGAGTCGCATAGTTCTTCAGGCATATTCCGTCTCCGGGAGCAGTCTGGCCTGCTATGGTCACATCTCCCTTGCTGATCTTCAAAGTTGACTTAAGCTCTATGAGTCCTGCTACATCAAAGACGATGGTCCTCGGTCCGGACTCCGCGAGGGCATCTCTGAGAGAGCCCGCGCCGCTGTCTGCAAGCGTCGTGACATGTATCACCTTGCCTCCGCGGCCGCCTGTCGTATACATTCCGCCGCCTTCTGCGCCAGGGAATGCAAGCGCCTGGCCATGCTGGTCTTCCGCTGCAGGGATCGTGAACTGAGCGTAATATTCAGATGGCGTCGGTGTCGGGGCCGGACCTGGATCAGGGCCTGGATCGGGACCTGGGGTCGATTCACCCAAGGTCGTGACCGGAACGACCTGTGAATAAGGAGAGTTCACTCCTCCGACAGAGACACGCACCTTGAACTGGTATGCAGTACCGGAAACCAGGTCATCATAAGTCAGAGAGGTTTCTTTCGTAGTCGTCTGACCTCCGGAAACGAGCGTTCCGTCAGATAGTTCCAGACGTCCCACATAATAGTCTGCATCAGCCGTCTCATCCCATGTGAATGTCAGGGACGTATTGCCTACATATGCTGCCTTGACACCAGTCGGAGCCGACACTTCTGTCGGCGTAACGGGGTCGTCAGGGTGGCAGGCCACAAGGAGGGCCAGAAATAGTATGGGTAGTAATTTCTTCATTTCTTTAGTTTTATAGATTTCTCGACTTCGCTCGAAATGACAGTCGGGTTATTTTACGTCGTTTTCTGAGTCTATGATTCCTGGAAAGCCTGTGACTGAGCCACGATATGTCGCCTTGCCCTTCTTCACTTCCTTTATGATACGCTTATCAATGGCGTCACGCTTCTTCGAGGCTCCGGCATGCTTGAGGACAGCCTTATAGGCCTTGTCCGCATCCTGTGATTCCAATTCTACAGATATGGCGAAAGGATCTTCTGCAGAGACCTCGCCATAGTTCTTCTCTCTTTCTGCAATCTTCTCATACTCAGGCTTACGTCCGTCAAAGCCTCCCTTCTTCACCGCAGACACGTCATATACATTGTCGTCGATGTAGAACTCACCAGGGATCATTGATGTTGTCAAAGAAGTGCTGATGTCAAGCCACTCACCGTCAAGATGTCTTGTTGCCGGACCGGGACGGAAATAATTGTCCTCGACATTGAACCATCCTTCCTCGCCGCCATATATGGCTTTCATTCCCCAATTGTACACTACATTGTTTTTAAAGTCTACCGTGCCACGATAATACATCCTGTCGTCGTGCCAATAGATGCGGGGATGGTCAAAACGAGGATTTCTGCTGCTGTTGTGAGCAAAGAGGTTGTGGTGGAAAGACACATTCCTGCCGCCCCAGATGCCGCCGTATCCATGCTGGCCTTTATGATGTACAGACGAATTCAATGCCTCAGAAATTATACACCACTGTACGGTCGCATCCCTGAAATTATAGAAAGACGCATTCTCATCAGTAGCCCAGCTTATAGAACAGTGATCTATGATCACATTGCTGCAATGCCTTGCGCCCATGGCATCTGCTTCTACACCGTATTTTGTTCCCAATCTGACTCGAAGATACCTGATTATGACCTGGTCGGCTGTTATGAATACATTATGGTCTCTGAGAGTGATGCCCTCTCCTGGGGCTGTCTCGCCAAGAATGGAGAGATAAGGATTACGGATATTCAGCGGAGCGGTAAGATGGATGTCTCCGCTCACAGCAAAAGTCACTGTTCTTGGTCCTTCGGCCTCGACGGCATGACGGAGAGTACCCTCCGAACCATCATCTGCAAGAGAAGTCACGACATACTCCTTGCCCCCACGGCCTCCGACGGTATATTTTCCGCAGCCCTCCGCTCCTTCAAAAGCTACAGGAAGGTCACGCTCCGGAAAATAATCGATATTATGCAATGCCTCCCACTCGAGCGAAGCCCAGATGAACGGGCCGACGCCCTTGCAGTCGTTCTCTATGATCGGCTCGCTGAGATAGTATTCGAAATCTCCCTTTCGCATCTGCTTTCCGCCAAGGCCTCCGACTGCGCAACAATCTGTCATCGAGATGGTTCCGTCTTCGTTTTCACGGATGAAGCGGTCGATGAACTTTGGATAGAGACCAAGGATATATTCCTTGTGAGATTGATCTATATATCCCATCCTCAATCCCTTGAGGAAGGCATATGTGAACATTATCGAGCATGTCGCCTCCTGGTAGTTTCCTTCACGGTCCGGGCAATCGAGCACTTGATACCACATGCCGGTCTCCTTGTCCGCCCACTTCGGAAGCACTTCAAGGAAATAATTGAGCTGATCTATCAGCTCCTGTCTTCCGGGATGCTTTGCAGGAAGATAATCAAGCACCTCTACCAGCGCTACGGCATACCAGCCGTTCGCGCGTCCCCATGCATGCGCAGAAAGACCGGTCTGAGGATCGCACCAGAACAT
>SUYV01000016.1 GCA_015060255.1 Bacteroidales bacterium
TAAAAATCAAGTTTTACATTGAAACCGAGACTTCTGAGCGAAGGCATCATGAAGTAGTCGATTCCCTGATAGTTGTTCCCGGTGGATGCTACTGCCTCAGGATCAAACGGAGCCTTGCAGTAAATCATCCACAGATTGTGTCCGACAAGAGAAAGGGTAAGTCCCATCTTGTTCTTGAACCACTTGCGAGGAAGAGTGTATCCCACAGAGAGTTCCTGCAGGCGGAAGTTGGTTGCACTATAGGTATAGTATTGAGGCAGTCCGCTCTGCGAACCTATTGCCTGGTACCACTTCTGTGCATCCATCATCTCACGTCCGTTCACAAGCACTCCGCCGGCGTCTCTTGCTGCAGCCGAAGCCTCGGAAACTCCATAAAGGTCAAGGCTCGCCTGAGTTGCAGAATAACATACGCCTCCGACACGTCCTGAGAAGAGAATGCCGAGATGGAGTCCCTTCCATGAGAAGTCATTTCTCCAAGCCAGATTGTATTTAGGGAACACTGTTCCAAGGAATATTTCATCTGCCTCATCGGTGATGGCTATATCTCCGTTCTCATCAATCTCGATATATCCTCTGTCATTGGTCTGGACATCAGATGTTGTATAGAGGTCTCCGAGCGTTCCTCCCTGCTTGAGTATGAACTTGCTCTTTCCGAGAGCCTTGATGTCAAGCTGATCAAGATCCAGAGGCTCGCCTGTCACCGGATTGACCGCATTGGATGCAAGGTCGAGGATCTCGTTCCTGTTCCATGAGAAAGTGAAGTTGCTGTCCCACGAGAAACCGTTCCAGTCATGTCCATATCCGAGGGAAGCCTCGACTCCGGTATTCCTCACGTTACCTGTCTGAAGATAGATCGTCGTATAGGATGACGATGGAGGAAGAAGCGGGTCAAACGTCTGATTATATGTATCGGCGAGATACCATGAAAGATTGAGGCTGAGATCCTGCCAGAAGGTCATCTCAAGACCTACCTCATAGGTAAGGGTACGCTCAGGCTTGAGGTCGCTGATAGGATAATGCGTCTTGTCCTTCCATATCTTGCTGGTCGGGTCATATTCGTATGTAGGGACTGTGAGGAAGCGAGGGAACGGCATACCTACCGATGCAACCGACCCTCTCACCTTGAGATAGCTCAAGGCTCCCATATCCCAATGAGATGAAGGTACCCACGAAAGTCCTGCAGACGGATAGAAGAAGCTTGACTGGCTTGATCCGGCGATCTGTGAAGCCCAGTCATTACGGCCTGTCGCTGTAAGGTAGAGCATCTTCTTCCAGCCCACCTCAATGCTTCCGAACACAGACTGGGTCTGGTCGTGCCATCCGCTCTTGGTCGCCCTCTTCTTGGTGTCGTCAAGGTCCATCACATTGAACACATTGGCAAGACCGTTTGCCTGGATCGGACCGCCATATCGCATCTCGTCAGTCTTGATGTCGTTGATGGAAGCACCCAGATTGGCCACAAGGCTCCAGTCCTTCCCGAAAGTCTTGTTCACATTGAGCATGATGTCGGCGTAGGTCTGCGTGTCAAGGCCTCTTGCCTCGGTATAGTGACCGTTCTTTCCTCCTTCTGAGATGGTGGACTCGGTCGTCGCATAATACTTCTGCGTATAGAGGTTGTCAGCATTGTCTATGCGTACACGTCCTGTGACATTGAGCCAGTCAAGGATGTCGTAACTTGCATTCAGCGACAGCATATAACGCTTCTTGTCGTTGTTGCGGAGATTACGGTAGTTGATCCAGTACGGGTTCTGCATACGCAGGTCTCCCGTGAGGTCATCGCTCCAGAACTGTTCCATCAGTTTCGTTCCCGGATTATATCTCTCGAAGCTCCTGTAAAGGTCGAAGTCCTCGCCACGAGGGAAAAGATATGCCGATGTAAGAGGATTTGCATACACACCCTGATTGGTCATGTTCTGGTCCTTCTGGATAATGTAGCTTGCACTGGCATCAAGACGGAGCTTGTCATTGAGGAAGTATGTCGTGTTCCTGAATGTAAAGTTATAACGGTCATACAGGTTATTCGGTATGATTCCGTCCGAATTGACTGCCGCAGCAGAGAAATATGTCTGGTTCTTGTCTGTTCCGCCGGAAACGGTAAAGGCATTCGTATAGGTATGACCTGTCTCGAAGTAGTCCTGCGGAGTGTAACCGCTCTCCTGGGCCATCTTAGGACCCCAGCTGTAGATGCCGGACCCGCTGTTCCTGCCGTTCAGACCTGTTCCATACCTGTTCTGGAACTCTGGCAGACGGAACGGATCGAGAAACTCCGTATTGCTGGAGAATGTCACTTTAAGCCTTCCTGCCTCACCTTTCTTAGTTGTGATCATCACTGCTCCGTTTGCCGCCTGCGAGCCATAGAGGGCCGCTGCTGCCGCACCGGTCAGCACCGAGATGGACTGAATGTCTTCCGGGTTGATGTCTGCGATGGACTCGGTGGCTCCCTGAGAGTCGAACTCTGTGCCACCGCCTCCTCCGAAGTTATACATCGGCACGCCGTCGATGACATAAAGTGCGTTGGAACTCTGGCTTATGGATTTGTTACCACGGAGAACGACCTTTGACGCTCCGCCGACTCCGGATGAAGAGGCATTGATGGTCACTCCGGCCACCTTTCCTGAAAGGGAGTTGATGAAGTTGGCATCCTTGACTCCGGTCACTAAATCTGAACTGACCTCCTGGACATTGTAGCTCAGGGCCTTCTGGTCACGGCGGATACCGAGGGCGGTAACCACCGTACCTTCAAGCTCCAGGGAAGACTCAGTCAGCGTTACATTAAAGACACTGCGTTGTCCGATAGGAAGATATTCTATCTCATAGCCCAGGCTGTTGAATTCAAGCATGTCGTCCAGGTTTTCGCCGGGAATCTCCAAAGCAAAAACGCCATCCAGATCAGTAACGGTTCCCACATCTGTGTTTCTTATGAGAACCGACACTCCGGGGACCGGCAGTCCGGACGGGTCTGTGACTTTGCCCGTCACCTTCCGAGATTCAGGAGCGGCTTTCGGCGAGATGATGATGTTGGTCTCGCTTATTGCCCACGTCACTCCAGCTCCTGCAGCAATCTGGTCCAAGACCGAATTGAGAGGAGCATTCTGGACATTGATTGAAATACGGCGATTCAGGTCTACGCCGTCATCGACAGTAAAAAGATACCGCGTCTGCTGTTCGATGGCATCCATCACAGTTTCCATCATCTGGTTTTCCATTTTCAGCGTGACCCGGACATTCTGGGCAGATGCACTGACGGACAAGAAGATGCAGAAATACAGAAGCAGTATGCTTTGCGGAAGAATTCTGTTCTTCATATGATTTGGTTATTAGTTGTATTGCCGGTTATCTTATATGATAAGTATCTGTGGTATCGTCGTATTCTACAGTAAAGTCCGATGTTCGCTGGAGAATGGCGAATGCGTGCGATATGCCGTCACAGACGTTAACCTTCATTCGCTTATAGGATATATCAGGAACCGTCTCACACTCTATGACAATGGTGACTCCGAAAGCCCTCTCGAACCGGCGCATCAGCTCTTCGAAAGAGAGCCCTGAACAGTTGATGATTCCGTCAGTCCATCTGTAGCGGGCCCCGATGTTCTCCTCATGCCTCTTTATCAATCTTCCCTCCGTCAGCGTCACCACCTGATCCGGCTCCAGTTCTGTAATCACATTGTCGTGTTTATCATGTATCGCGACACTTCCCTCCATCAATGCTGTACTGAAGAGTCCCCTGTCTTCATCAGCTTCCACATTGAATCTGGTGCCAAGCACCTTTACATCGTAGGCGAATGTCTCCACATAGAACGGCTTGTCCGCCACTTTGGCAACATCAAACATAGCCTCTCCCTCTACTCTGACCCTGCGCTCGCCCCTGGCAAAGACTGCAGGATATTCGAGTGTCGAACCGGAGTTAAGTTCTACTGATGTACCGTCCGGAAGTGTCAGACTCGCGCGCTGACCGGGATCTGTATGGAATGCCACCATCCTCGACGCCTCATCGCTGAGCGGAGCCACAGCAAGGAACCAGCAGAGAATGATGCCCGCAACAAAGGAAGCCGCTAGACCTGCATACAATGCCAGAGGTGTACGGTGAGGCTTCTGCAGCGGAGTCTGAACTGATGCCGGCATATGCATGAGCATCAGATGGAACTGAAGTTCCCTATTGAATGTCTTCTGATTGGCCGGATCGCTCTCGATCCAGTCTGCTATCGCATTGTTTTCCTCGGATGTGGTCCTGCCTTCAAAAAAACGGGCAAGAATTTCTGATGTGATATTTGACATTTTCATCGCTTTATATATTTATAGTCGAACAAGTGTGAAGCGTGGAAGAAAATTTCCTCACTTTTTTCAAAGTTATCATTATTGGGATTTATTTTTATATATTTGCCCTGATTATGGATACTCAAGGGAAGGCAATATACGAGCGCATAGAGCACATCTACAAGACAAGCAAGGATGTGCTCATACGAACGGCATATATGTTTGTCCGCGACGAGGAAGCTGCGCGCGATATTGTCGCAGAGGCATTCATGGCCCTCATAGAACACCGGAACGAAGTCGATCCGGAGAAATTCTATCCATATCTATATTCTATAGTACAGCACAAGGCGATCGACCATAGAAGGGCCGACATCAGACATAGCAAAATTGCTCAGCAGATACGTGCAAAAGAGGAGAGGATGATGGAATATTATACTCTCGCCATAGAATCTGCAAGCATATCCGAAGCGCATTCCGGTGAAATAATGGACATCTACCGCAAGAGCCTGAACGGATTCCCGACATTCACTCAGAATATATTCCTGCGTTCACGCCGCGACGGAAAGACCCGTTCTGAAATAGCCGCAGAGTTCGGCGTGTCCGAGAACAAGGTCAAATATGAGATCCAGAAAGTGCTGGATGCTCTCAAGGGAGCTCTGAAAGATTACGGAGAGTTCTCTGTGCTGATAATCTTCATTCTGAGCAGTCTGGCATAGATTGCCACAGAGAACTGGCTGACGCAAGGATATATAGAATGAATAAGCGGTCCTGAGTCGGATGACTTAAGACCGCTTTATTGTTTTCTACTCATTGAAGAGCCTGTCGAGCAGGGCCTCTCTTTCTGATGAGAGCTTTGCTATGCGCTGTATTTCAGAAGGATAATCCTTTGCTGGCATGTTGGCCTCGCCGCTGTACTGATAGTAGAACGGCCAGACTTCGAAGTTGGCTTCGATTGCCTTTGCCATATCTGCAGGCACTTCAGCAAGGACCTTGCTGGTCACAGCCTTGAGTTCTTCCTTCTTGTCAGCCCATCTCTTGGCAACAAAAGCCCTGAAGGTTTCGTCTGTCCAGAGACGATGGAACCAGTCGTTGTTGACATACGGAGGCATCCAGAAACCTGCATAGATCATGAGGCTTTCCAATGGCTGATACTCGTAATGAGGAACTCGCTTGTCGTTGTTCCATCCTTTGTCGCAGTCCCATATAGGGCCAAAGAAGAGTTTGTCATATCCACGACGCTTATACATGTATGTACTTGTATATCCGTCAAGGTCACCTACGAACTCCTTCACAATGATGAAGTCTGCAAGGGTCTTCTCATCGAAGTACTTGCGCCATCCGTTTTCTGGGTCCTTGTAATTGCTGCCATAGAGAGCAGCTTCAGCCTGATTGATGAAGTCTGTGATGTAGTCATACTGAGCCTGGTCGAAGTCATCATCCTCAGGATACTTGTATGTAAGCTTGATACCCTTGCTGGTGTAATGGTTTCCTTCGTGAAGGTCAGCCTCGATCACATATCCTCCTGTGATCTTCTCAGGATCGGCACCATCTGAGGCCTTGAGTTTGTCCACAGCGATGCGGCCGTCTGCGCGCTGCACCTGGTCGCTCATCTGATAGACGCCGAGATACTCGCCGTCCATATATCTGGTGCGTCCTGTTGAACTGTCATAGTAATCTCCTGTAAGATATACATTTATGAAGCGCGAGCAAGGAGTAAAGAGAACAGCCTTCTCGTGATGGTAATTATCTGCGGCGTTGAACAGGATGCGTGAATACTCGAACGCAAGATGCGTACGCAGGAGTGACTTGTCCATATCCTGGGCGAGAATCACCCAGCTCTTTTCTTTGGCGTGATTCAGACCTATAGGGCTGAACTTCTCTGTAAACTTCATCCTGAAAGGCTTCTTAGGGAGACCCCATGTAGAGTTTCCGCGGCCGCGCATCTCTATCTTGCCCTTTTCTGCACTGTCCCACCAACCTTCGCCTGTAGACTCAGCTGTCTTGTCGTATAGCTGGATATATGTGTCTACATAATTGTCCTTGCTTGAAATCAGGTAATCCGGCTTCATATGGAGAACCGGAAGCTCTGTATTGATCTGAGGACAGTTGAATATGATGTTGTAATCGGCAGAGCTTCCGTCCTCGGCAACGACAGTTACTGTAAAGTCCTCCGCAAATGATATGGCAGTCTTGTCCGACACCACATCCATACCATTGACCTGAACCGATTCTCCATCAGTCTCAAAGGTCGGCACAAGCATTTCAGGCTCGTCACCGTCTATCCACTTGAGATACATGGCGGAGAAAGTCCTTGTCTGTTCGTCATACTTGAAGACAATATCGGTGGCAAGGCCGCTGTTCTTCGACTTCTTCAGGGAGAATGAAGTCATTTCTTTGTCGGTCGCAAGTATGCGGTGGTCCTGGGTCACTTCTATAGTGACGGGCTCGCACTCCTCCGCACTGACAGTTACAGTAGCTGTACGTACGTCAGCAGACTTGTTTTCCTCTACAATGATCTTGAGACTGCCTGCAGGATTGACGGCAGCGTCATGCATGAGACTGTATCCGCACCAGTCTGCAGAAGATTCTACAGTCACATCCCTGTTGCAGTACAGTTCGAAAATAAAGTTTTTTCCCTTCACTCCGACAGTCAGAGGCTGTGCATCGAGACGGAGTTCCGGCTTTTCCGGCTCCGGTTCTTCCTGCTCGGGAACTATAGGTTCGGGCTTACAGGACAGGAATGAAAGCAAAACTATAAGTAGGCTTCCATACAAAAGAAGTCTATTTTTAAACATAATCGTCTGTTTTTAAAAAGAGGCGGGACCTCTTTGGAAATCCCGCCTCAATCCATTATCGATATTTGAAGTGTATCAAATCCTACTTGTCAGGAAGAGCTACCTCTACCCAGTCGATACCTGCAGGACCAGAGTTATCACCGTTTGACTGCTTGGTGATGTCAACCTCACCGTAGAGAGGGTTGCCCTTTCCTGTTGCATCAGCTACTGTAGAACCCTCACCCTCAACGAACTTCCAGTAAGAGAAGAGTCCCTCTGAGTTAGGATCAACTGTATAGAAGTGGTTAGGAGCATTGATCTCATCTGCAGTGAGAGCCTTGTTCCAGATACGGATCTCAGTCATCAATCCGTGAGTGTCACGGTTTGCATCATATGAGTAACCCATCCAGAAGCAACGGTTTCCGTCTGGCTCATAGCTCCATGCTGGAGAGAGGTCAGGATCAACCGGAACATACTGCCACAATGGCCATCCTACATATGTAGTCTCTGGGAACTGCTGGCTTTCACCAACGAGCTCACCGTCAAAGTATACGTATGCAATTCTGTTCTCCCATACAACTGCGATATGATACCATCTGTTAGCCTCACATGCATAAGGAACATTATAGTTGCCGGCGCAAGTAGCGATCTGGAGATTTGTAAGAGGATTTCCTACGTCACCCATACGGAGGAGGAACTTGCCCTCGATACCCATGATAGTGAAGATTCCGCCTGAACCCTTGTCGAAGTCATCGAACTTCACAAGAGTCTCAAGAGTAAATGCCTTAGATACGCCAGGACCACCATTCTCCCACTTAGGGAAGAGACGGTTACCTGTCATGTCAGCAGCCCATGTGATAAGAGCATTGACCTGAGTAATGTTGATTGTGCATGTGAGTGGAGTCTCACCCTCAACAGCATCAGTCTGAGTGAATGTGACTGTAGCAGCACGCTTGCCATCTTCAAGAGCAGCAGCTGTGAAAGGAACACCTTCCTCAGTCGCCTCACCTACAGTAAGCCATCCGTCAGCACCCTCCATAGAGATTGCATACTCTACGTTAGCTGTAAGAGGAACAACGATAGTCTCACCCTCGACAGCTACAGTGTAGTTTGCTGTAGGAGTTGAAAGTACGTGCTTTGCGAACTGAGTTACGTTCACCTCTACAGGAGTCAGACCAGGAACTGAAACAGTAACAGTTGCCTCACGGTCAGCAAGACCCTCGAGAGCAGCTACATTGAAGTAGATCTTAGCGTCTGCCTCAGTCTCGCCTGGGAGAACTGCCTGATAGTCAAGCCACTCTGCTGCACCCTCGCTGAGAGTATACTCAACATCACGATAGTGGTTCTGGTTTGTAGAAACTACGATCTCAAGCTGACCTGCCTCATAGCCGAAAGAAACCTCTCCCTCAGATACGAGCTCAAGTGATGGAGCCTCGCCTGCATATGAGAACACAGAGAATGTGCAGGTTGTTGCACCTTCCTCGCCAGTTGCGAAAGTGAAGTCTGCCTTCTTGTCAGCCTCAAGGTTAGGCTGTACGGTGAAAGTAAGGATATCACCGTCTACACCCTTTTCCTTTGAAGCCTCTACCCAATCGTACTCAGCAGCGGCTGTGAGAGTCCACTCGCCGGTGCTTGATACGATAACATCTGCTGTACCACCCTCAGCATCGAAAGTCACGCTTCTTGGGGTAACCTCGATTGCATCCGGAAGTGGAACCTCTACTGGAGCAGGCTCCTTACATCCGAAGAGTGCAAGGCAAGCCGCAGCAATAAAAAATATCTTTTTCATATAATTCAATATTATCGGTTAATTAGTTGATTGCGTGTGGAGTAGGGTCATACTTACCCTCGCCGAGCTTGTTGTAAACATACTGTGGCTGAGCCATTGACTTGCCATAGAGACCGAATGCGGCCTTCTCAAACTGCTGCATAGAATGAACACGGTTGTTTGGAATTCCACCTGTACCTGAAGGGTCAAATGCAAACCACATAATCCAACCGAAACCATACTCAATAGCATCATTGATATCTGTCTGATACAAGGTGTAACCATAGTTCAGCTGTATAGATGCCGCGCTACAGTTTGCATATGTAAGGTCACCATATGGATATGACTGACCGCCATAGTTAGCGCAAGTCCAGTCAATGAATTCGCTCTGAGTGTGAACTGTGCCATTTTCATCTGTTACAGTAGGGAGGCTGTAAAGGGCACCCCACTCAAAGAGAGACACATCAGTTGGCCAGTAGCACTTCTCCTTAAGAGCCATCTTAAGCTCGTAGCAGAGACGTGCACCTGCTGCTGCAGACTGATTGGTGAACCATGGATTGCTTGTGTCAGGATAAGATGAGTACTCGTCGTCGAGGTTTACACCGTCAAGCTTGTAAACACGGCAAGCCTCTGCAACCTCCTGTGCCCACTCGCGAGCACCCCAGTCAGAAAGCTGAGCAAGACCGGCAGCATCGTGGTTACCGAGGAGACCGAGGTAAACCTTGATACCCTTCTTGCGGAGCGGCTGGATGTAAGTCTCTGTCTCATCGAGGAGAGCCTGTACGTTAGGGTTGTTGTGGAGATAAACCACGTCGTTGACTGAATCGTAATTGATGTTAGCTGCGAAGAGGATCACTGCATCGAAGAATGGAGTACCGTCCACGAGGTTGTACTCAAGGATGTTAAGAGGGTTGCAGTCGTTAACCTCGAGATAAACAACCTGCTTGGTTGTACGAGGGTTAGCCTTCATCACAACATAGTTCACACGCTTAGCGTCAGTTGCAAAAGAAGCAGCACCAGACTTTACAGTAGCCATGATAGGAACGAGATATCCCTGACCGAAACCGAGAGCGGCACCGTCGATAGCCACCTCTATAGCCTCAGACTCAGTAGAACCTGCTGCAATCGTAAGCTCTTCCTTAGCAAAAGTCACAGCCTCAGTTGGAACTACCTCATATGAGTCACCTGTAATGAAGCTGTACTCCTCTACATATCTTGGATCGAGAGTGAGTTCAATCACTACATCCTCTGCCGCTGCTGAAGCAAGAGTAACAGAAACAGAACCATTTACAGATCCTGAAGTAATCTGGAAGAAATCTCCGTCTGCCTTGTTGTTGAGAGTTGCTGCCACAGTCTCGCCCTGAACAGGCTCTTCAGCCTTAGGAGCTGCCTGGTGAACATTGATGTTCACTGGATGAGCTGTACCTGCAGTGAATGAGATACGGCCAACGCGTGCCTTGCCTGTATTGTCATCAACATTGACAATAAGAGTCTCGCCTGCTACTTCAGCCTTAACCCACTCAGGAGCTGTGTACTCCCACTTTTCAGCAGTGGTTGTCACAGTGAGGGTCACATCAGCATTAGCCTCAGCCTCGAAAGACAGGGCTGCCGATGGCTGAACCGACAGTGTGTCCGGTTCTTCAGCCTGCGGCTTGCAGGCTGCAACGGCTACAACAGCCATGAGGGCTGCTGCAAAGCCTTTGAAAAATGATTTGATTTTCATAAATGTTTAAAATGGTTAGTGAATGAATTCTATATAGGTTTATGTTTATAGCCTTTCATTATGGAAGTTCCACCGGATACCATACAAGTTCATGGTCACCCTCAAGATCCTTTCCATAGATGGAGTGGTCTTTCACCACCTTACCAGTGCCCTCGTTGAACTTCCAGTATGCGAGAAGAGTCTCGTCGATATCCTTCTCATAAAGTTTGTAGAAGTGGTTAGGAGCATTGATTTCTTCTGCTGTAAGCACCCTGTTCCAGAGTCTAGCCTCAGCGATCATGCCGTCAAGACTTCTGTTGCTGTCATATGAATATCCAACCCAGAAGCAGCGTGGCTTGCCGTCTGACTCGTCTGAGTGAGGAGCCGAGAAGTCTACGTTCTCGAAGATGATGTCCTCAAGTTCGCCGGTCTCAGAGTTAGGACGTTTTCCGATAACCGAGCGGTCAGCCTCAACCTTTAGACGTCCATCAAGGTATACCTGGACGAATCCCTTGTTGAAGGTAACGGCAAGGTGATACCATCTGTCTGTACGGAGCTGGAGAGATGCATCTGTCACGTCAGCTCTGTTAGTTGATCCACCCTCGACGTCCTTGTATGCAAGTGCAATCTGTATCTGATTGGTAGGGATGGTCACGTCACCGATACGGATGAGGAAGTGGTCCTCGATACCCATCACGGTAAGGATATCGCTGTCGTTGTTGAAGCCATGGCAGTTGATAAGGCACTCCATGGTAAACTGCTCGAGGTACGAAACCTTGTCCCATCCGTCCCATATAGGCCAGGCACGATTGTCCTTCATCTCAGCGACATAGTTTACGAGAGATGCCTCCTTTACCACGAAGTACATGGTCTTTGCGCGCTCGAGAACAGCCACACCCTCTGCCTGGATGGCTACAGGAAGCACATACTGCTTGCTGTAGTCAAGCTTGTCGAGATTGCTGAATGCGATATTGATGTCCTCTGAAGACACGTCTCCAGCCTTGATGACCGAAGTAAGGTCAGAAAGGTTGCAGTATTCTGCAGGAAGGAGTTCGGCATCCTCGTGATAGTATGCCTGGCGATATGTCTCAAGGAGTTCGTCCGCCCTTCTGAGGGTAACGTTGACATCCGTTGCCATAGGCTGAGCCATAGCTACCTTTATCGGCTTCACAAGATCCTTCACTCCCTCATCGGTAGCCACCCTGACCTCATTCCTAAGGTTATCGGCATCGATGAAGAGCTTGTTCTCAAAGCCGTCATTCTGTCTGTCGCACGAAAGCACGGCAATCGCCGACAGAAGGATAAATGTTATCTTGTCATATAATTTCATACTTGTACCTCCTTATTCTTCAACTGTAGGTGGAGTATTCAAAATAGTGATGGCAGTACGGATGTTCTTGAATGCCATATCCTTGCAGAAATAATCGTCGTGGCCGTTCTCTACGCAGAGTCCGCGAGGGGTGAACGAAGTGTTCTCAACCTCAGTCCAGAGCCAGTTGGCAGCCTCTGCTGGAGACATTCCAAGCTGCTCCGGCACATCTGCAGAAGGAACCGTGAGCTCCATGATCACGCGGTCCTTCGGAGCTGAGCTTCCAAGCACACGACCAGGAAGGAGTGAAAGCTTTCTCTCCTCACCTGCTACGATGACGATATATTTGAATTCCTGAAGGAACTCCTGATCGATAACGTTTCTGGCTGCTCCGCGGAAGACAAGTTCCTTCTCCGGATTAGCCTCATGGAAAGCCTTCACAGCCTGCATGTATGCATTCTGTGAATTATATGCATAGCCGGCAACCTTGGTACCCTGGAACGATACCATCACACCTGCAAATCCATATTCGTTACAGCGTGCAAGCTGAAGATCTGCCTGCTCCTTGAAGAAAGCCGCAAGCTGTTCGTCTGTTCCGGGAGCCTCTCCCTTGTCGGCACGCTCGTCCTCAAGCGCAGTCCAAGCCTCTGCTATGACAGCATAATCTACATAAACCAGTGACTTGGTGCCCTTCTTCTCGAGAACAGCAGGAATCTCCGCCGCAATCACTTCATGGAGCTTGTCCTCGACCTTTACGCATACATAGTCTGCGCTGTCAGGCATCGCCATGATGTGCTGGCTCTGCGATGAAGGATACTGCGAAGTGCCCTTCATTGTCACGATCATGACATTGTGCTCTGTCTCCTTGAAAGCCTTTACGGCATTGATATATTCTGCATATGCTGCAGGATCCTTCTGCTCGGGAGTCTGAGGATGGAAGTTCAGGTTTTCAGGTGTTGTCCAGTCACTGCATCCGCAGCAGAGCATCGCCGCTGCCGCAAACGCCATAATTGAAATATTCTTTTTCATGTTCATCTTCTTACCTGAATTACTTGATTACTATTGCAGGGTTGCAGTCCCACCAGAGTCTCGTACTCATTCTGTCAGGGCCTCCGAGGTGCTGTGACACGGCTGCATTGACATTCTCACCATTGTTTGTATACTCGGCGAGAGGGTATTTCATACGTCTTGCACCGAACTCTGAAGAAACGAGACCGTCGCTCTTGTTACCTGCGTCAGAAGCTGGCATCAGCGCTGGATAGTTGGTCCTTCTGTAGTCCGCCCATGCTTCATTACCGTTGTTGAAGTTTGCAATCCACTTCTGGGTGATGATCCTCTCCTGCTTCTTCTCTACAGGCGCACCCTCGTCCCACTTGATGGTAATGTCCGAAAGGACGCTTGAGTAGTTGTTCAGACCTGCAGGGTCGATATATGATGCAGGACGGCTGGCGTCATCCATGATATATGCCTCATATCCGGCCACGTTGTGCTGCTCGAATGAAAGGCGTACACCTTCATTATAGAACTCCTCTGCCGAGCCTGCTCCCATATTGAAGTCAAAGACTGCCTTTGCCTCAGCCTTGAGGAATGCAACCTCAGCGGCATTCATCCATACAAGAGGGTCTGATGGAGAGATGTTCACACCTGAGTACTTGCGTCCCACGCTGTTGAGCGCCGGCTTCTCGATACGGATGCGGATACCAGCATACTCGAATCCCTCGAACTCTGAAGGGATGAAGTATACCGGACGGCGAGGGTCGTTATATCCGTTCATATAGCAGATGATGTCTGCTGCAGCATGAGTATCGCCACCTGTATTACAGCCTGTAGGCTGGTTGTACTTAATTGCAGTGTAGAGCGGGTTACCCTTGTCTCCGAATGCAACAGTGCGGAGTGTCGCATTGTCAGCATTTGAAGCAAATACTCCGATCTCGTGGCTTACAGCCTCCTCTGCATACTTCTGTGCCTTTACATGGTCTGCATACACGATGCGCATCGCCATGCGGAGCTTGAGGGAGTTCGCAAACTTGCACCACTTCACCGCAGTACCGTCATATACAGGGTCTGCATTTGGAGAGATGCCTGAGAGCTTGTTCTCTGTGAGGGTTGCAATCACCTCGTCAAGCTCAGCGAACATTGCGTCATATACGGCCTCCTGTGAGTCATAAGGAACTGTGATCTTTCCTCCCTGACCTATCTGGGTATAAGGAATTGGGCCATATGTGTCAGTCACGCGAAGCATTGCAGCAACCTTGATCGTCTGTGCGATAGCAAGAGTCACAGGGTCTTCTGTAATGTTCTTGAGCTCATTAAGGTTTGAATAAAGAGTAGGTATGATTCTGTCGCTGGCCATGAATACTCGTGTCCAGTCGTCAGTCGCATTGTAGTTGTCGATGGTCTTCTCGAAAGCACCTGTAGTAGAGTAGTATCCTCCCATAGGTCCTCCGAGCAGACAGTCAGTGAACTGAGCCGTATTCACATCGGTAGATACGACTGTTCCGCAGAGGGCAGTGATCGCAGCACCGATGGCATAACCGTCGGTGAGAGTCTGCTCCTTGCTGACCTCATAAGGGTTGGTATTGATGTTCAGGTAATTGCCGGTACAGCCCATCAGCACAGATGCCAGCGCTGCCACAATTCCTGTCTTTATGATAATGTTTCTCATTTCTGCCTGGGTATTAGAAGGTTACTCTCACATTGAAGCCGAAATTACGCAGAGAAGGCATCATGAAATGGTCGATTCCCTGATAGTAGTTTCCTGTTGTTGCCACAGCTTCCGGATCGAATGGAGCCTTGTTATAGATCATCCAAAGATTTCTTCCAACAAGCGACAGGTGAAGGTCGCATACGTCACCGAGCTTCTTGCGAGGGATGGTATATCCGATCGATGCCTCCTGGAGACGTACGTTGGTTCCTGAATATGTATACTCCTGTGGAAGAGGGTTGGAACCTCCGACAGAGCTGAACCACTTGTTTGCATCAATGCAGTCACCTCCATTGATGAAGACTCCGCCGGCATCACGTGCAGTTGCAGAAGCCTCTGACACACCATAGTAGTCGAGAACCGCCTGGGTGCTTGAGTAGACGATACCGCCAAGACGTGCTGTGATGAGGAAGCCGAAGTTGAAGTCACCGATACGGAAGTCATTTCTCCAAGACATGTTAGCCTTAGGAAGTACTGAGCCGAGCTTTACATAGTTCTTCGCATCAGTAATGGTCTGAGGAGTGATTGTACCGTCCTCGTTAACCACGATCATTCCGTTGGAGTCGTACTTGTAGTCTGCGAGAGAATAGAGGTCGCCAAGTGTACCGCCTTCCATAAGGAGGAAGTGAGCAAGGCCGAGACCGTTCATATCAAGAAGGTCTACGCTGAAATACTCTCCTGTAGCTGCATTGAGCACGTTCTCGGCAAGAGACTCGATCCTGTTCATGTTGGTCGAGAATGTATATGTAGACGACCAGTTGAACTTGTTCCAGTCCTTGTTGAAACCGAGAGTGAACTCGCATCCCTGGTTGAGGACATCTCCTGACTGGATGTAGATCTCAGAAGAACCTGATCCTGTAGAGATCTGAGGGTTGAATGTCTGGTTGAGAGTATTTGTGTGATAGTAAGTAGCGTCGAGATTGAACCACTTGAGGAATCTCACTGTAAGACCCACCTCGAATGAGTTTGTAAGCTCAGGCTTGAGGTCATACATAGGATACTGTGTCTGTGTGTTCCAGCTAAGACCGCTTGCATTCCACTGATACATAGGGTTCGCGATGTAGCGCTCGAAAGCTGTACCCACTGATGCGTATGAACCGCGGAGCTTGATGTACTCGAGGTTCTCAGGCATGTTAGGAATTATCTCTGAAAGCACTACTGAAAGACCTACTGAAGGGTAGAAGAATGACTTCCTGTTCGAGTGAGGTCCTGCGAGCTGTGAAGGCCAGTCGTTACGAGCTGTGAGAGTGAGGTAATATGTACCCTTGAATCCCACCTCGGCAGATCCGAATACAGACTGAGTCTGCTCACGCCATCCTTCCTGAAGTCTTGTAGTCTTAGGAGAGTTGGAGAGGTTCTGGATGTTGAATACGTTTGCCAGACCTGGTTTCTCTTCAGTGATGAGACCGTCTGCAATAGGACCTCTGTTCTTCATCGCGTCGTACGACATGTCAGAGATAGAGGCACCGATGTTGGCCTGGAATGTCCAGTCATCACCGAATCTCTTGTTGATGTTCACAAGGGCGTCCGCATACAACTGACGGTCTGTCATAGAAGAAATTCCGTAGAGACCGTTCTGAGAAAGCTCGGTAAGCTGAGTGAATGTAGAAGCATAGAATTTCTCAGTATACTTTGTAACAGACTGGTCCATGCGGACACGGCCTGAAACGCTGAGCCAATCAAGGATGTCGTAAGAAAGCGACGCATTAAGCATGAAACGGTCCTTCTTGTTCTCGCGAAGGTTGCGGTAGTTGATCCAGTAAGGGTTCTGCATTGTCATACCGGCATCACCTATAGGCCAGTACTGTGTAGAGAGTCTTCTGGTCACATCGTAACGCTCATACATCCTGACTGCATCCCAGTCTCCGCTGCGAGGGAAGATGTATGCACCCACCAGAGGGTTGTTGTATGTACCCTGGTTGATCATGTTGCGGTCTTTCTGAAGGATGTAGCTTGCTCCTACGTCGAGATGCATCTTGTCATTCAGGAACGATGTGGTATTGCGGAATGTGAAGTTATAGCGGTGGTATGCATTGTTAGGAACGACACCTTCCGAATCAAGGGCTGAACCTGAGAGGTAAGTCTGGTTCTTCTCGGTACCCATTGACACTGAAACGCTTTCAGTGTAGTTGACACCTGTCCTGAAATAATCCTTTGCAGGGTTGTATTCAGGGTTGTTCGCTGCGTTCATGAGGTTACCCCAGCTGCGAAGGTTCGAACCGATCGACGAGTTGAGGTCACCGGTACCATACCTGTTCTGGAAACGCGGAAGCACGAACGGAGTCATCACCTCCACTCCTGCGGAAGCATTGACCGAAACCTTTCCTTCCTTACCCTTCTTGGTAGTCACCACGATCGCACCGTTGGCAGCGTCCGAACCATAAAGAGCGGCCGCAGCAGCACCTGTAAGGACTGAGATGCTCTCGATGTCCTCAGGGTTGATGTCGGCAATAGGGTCTGTCGAGCCCTGAGATCCGAACTGAGTGCTACCCTCGCGGGCTGTTGTATACATAGGTACACCATCGATGACATAGAGAGCGTTTGAAGACTGTGAGATAGACTTCTGACCACGCATGATCACCTTTGATGCACCACCGACTCCTGACGAAGAGGCGTTGATCACCAAACCCGCCACCTTACCGTTGAGAGAGTTTACGAAGTTGGCATCCTTGTTACCGACAATGGCATCGGCATCAACCTGTTGCACATTGTACGAGAGTGCTTTCTCCGAGCGCTTGATACCGAGCGCTGTCACGACTGTTCCCTCAAGGAGGGTCGACTCATCTTCGAGAGTTACGTCGAAAACTCGTCTTGTTCCAATAGGAATTGTAACCGTCTTGTAGCCAAGACAAGAGAATTCCAATTCGGCTCCTTCACTGAGACCTGACGGAAGTTCGAACTCAAAAAGTCCATCAATGTCGGTTGTAGAGCCTGTAGTAGTACCCTTGATCAGGATGGCAGCACCGATTACCGGCCAGCCAGTCGCATCTATCACGGTACCTGACACCTTGTCACCCTCGTCCGGTCCTGCCTGAGCAAATGCCTGATACGGCATCAGCAAACTGATTGTCAGCACGCAGACCAGGAGTTTCAAGATAATTGAAAATAGGCCTTTTTATTTGTTTGTATTGTTTGGTTATACACTTTCCAATGTCGTCCGGATCAAGTGCAGATAACCGTTTACATTTAGTTTTATTTAGCCTGCAAATATGTCATAAATTAACGATATATACAATTATTTCTACCATTCATCAACCAAAATAGACCCATTCATCAAACTTTTAAGGTATTTTTGGTTTTTATGTAAATTTATTTTATTTTTGTTTAATCAATGTTGTCCGGTTTCAAGTCAGGTCAACTTGAAACCCTGATATTTATGTCCCTTAACAAATCGCCTCTCAAATGGGTTCCCTCTGCATATTTTGCGATGGGACTCCCGTTCGTAATTCTCAACATGGTCTGCGTACTGATGTTCAAAGGACTCGGTATTGCTGACAGTCAGATAGCCCTCTGGACATCCATAATCATGTTCCCATGGACACTCAAGTTCCTGTGGAGTCCGCTACTTGAGCTCGTTTCAAGCAAACGGCATATCGTAGTGGCGACACAGGTCATCTGCGGTGCAGGTCTCGCATGTGTCGCACTTGCCCTGCACCTGCCGAGTTTCTTCGCAATCTGCATCGGTCTGCTGGCAGTGGTGGCATTCAGCGGAGCCACCCATGACATAGCCCTTGACGGTCTCTACATGGCAGAGTTATCTGAACAGGATCAGGCAAAGTACATCGGATGGCAAGGCGCATTCTATAACATCGCCAAACTGGTCGCAACAGGTCTCCTCGTATATCTGGCAGGAGTGCTTATTGACGCAAAAGAGGCAACCGGTGCAACTTCCGCAGAAGCTGCCCTCCACGCATGGACAATCATCATGGCTGCCGCTGCCGGCCTCCTCATCGCTCTTGGCATATATCACCGATTCAGCCTCCCTGCAGGCTACAGGACGGAAGATGCCGAAAGAAAATCAGCCGGCGAAGAGCTCAAGGCGGTCATCAGCGACTTCTTCACAAAGAAACATATATGGCTCTACATCGCCTTCATCATACTTTACAGACTCGGGGAAGGATTCGTGATGAAGATTGTCCCGCTTTTCCTCAAGGCTGACGTCGCAGCAGGCGGACTGGGATTGAGCGAGCAGCAGATCGGACTTTACTACGGAACATTCGGAGCTGGAGCATTCGTGCTCGGCTCACTTCTGGCAGGATACTATATTTCACATTTCGGGCTCAAGAAGACACTCTTCTCTCTTGTATGCATATTCAACCTGCCTTTCCTTGTTTATGCATGGTTCGCATGGACCCAGCCGTCATCGGCCCTGCTTATCGGCAGCGGCATCGTCCTGGAATACTTCGGCTATGGATTCGGTTTCGTGGGACTTACCCTGTTCATGATGCAGCAGGTCGCTCCTGGAAAGCATCAGATGGCACATTATGCATTTGCAAGCGCGATCATGAACCTTTCGGTGATGGTTACCGGTGCAGTATCCGGATTCCTCAGTGACGCACTCGGATACAAGTTGTTCTTCATCGTTGTGATGTTCGCGACAATCCCGGTATTCATTCTCAGCAAAATCATTCCTTTCACACACGAAAACAAAGAATAATACAGATATGAACAAAGAATTAAAAATCGTAGGCACCCCTATGCCTGACATGCCTTGGGAAGAGCGTCCTGAGGGATATAAGAAAGTAATGTGGAGGTATTCGAACAATCCTGTGATTCCACGCGACCTCCTTCCAGACTCCAACAGTATATTCAATTCAGCAGTCGTGCCTTTCGAGGACGGCTATGCTGGAGTTTTCCGCGTAGATGACACTAACATCAGGATGACCCTCCACGTAGGATTCTCAAAGGACGGCATCAACTGGGAACTCGATCCCGAAACCCTGAAATTCGATTGTGACATCCCAGAAGTCGGAGAATGGGTCTACGGCTATGATCCACGCGTCTGCAAGATCGGAGACAAGTATTTCGTGACCTGGTGCAACGGATACCACGGCCCTACCATCGGCATTGCATGGACGAAAGACTTCAAGACATTCCATCAGCTTGAGAACGCATTCCTGCCTTACAACCGCAACGGTGTCATGTTCCCACGCAAGATAAACGGCAACTATGCAATGCTTTCACGTCCTTCTGACACAGGACATACCCCATTCGGTGACATCTTCTATTCAGAGTCTCCTGACCTTGAGTTCTGGGGAAAGCACCGCTTTGTAATGGGTCCTTCAGACTTTGAAGACAGTGCATGGCAGTGCTGCAAGATCGGAGCAGGTCCTATTCCTATCGAGACCTCAGAAGGATGGCTCATGTTCTATCACGGAGTACATCGTACTTGCCAGGGATACAACTACTCATTCGGAGCCGCCCTCCTCGACCTCGAACAGCCATGGAAGGTGATTGCACGTACAGGCCCTTACCTTCTCCATCCGGAGACGCTATACGAATGTACCGGAGACGTCCCTAACGTATGTTTCCCTTGCGCAGCCATTCATGATCCGGAGACCGGACGCGTAGCCGTATACTACGGCGCAGCCGACACGGTGGTAGGCCTTGCATTCGGTTATATCGATGAGATCATAGAGTTCACAAAAAAGACTTCAATCGTATAATGAACCGCTTAAAGCTTATATTTCTGTCTATGCTTCTCTGCTCCGCGTCAATCTATGCGTCGGACAGAAAGCTGACAGACTATGTAAACACGTTCATCGGAACATCAAACTTCGGAACGACGAACCCCGGTGCCATATGTCCTAACGGAATGATGTCAGTGACTCCTTTCAACGTGATGGGATCTGACTTGAACACATGGGACAAGGACAGCAGGTGGTGGTCGACTCCGTACAGCAGCGACAACTGTTTCTTCACAGGATTCTCACACGTCAATCTGAGCGGCGTAGGATGTCCGGAAGTGGGCCTGGCGCTGACGATGCCGACTGCAGGTCCTCTGCAGGTCGATTATCACATCTATGGATCGGAATATCGCAACGAGGTCTCTGAGCCTGGATACTACGGATGTGAACTTACTGCACATGGCATCAAGGCCGAAGCAAGCGCAACCACACGTACATCAGTGGAGCGCTATACCTTCCCTGGAGGCCAGGGCAACATCCTGGTGAACTTCGGAGAAGGCCTTACCAACGAGACCGGAGCATGGATCCGAAAGGTCAGCCCGACCGAGATCGAAGGCATGAGGCTTGCCGGCACGTTCTGCTACAACCCGCAGGCTGTATTCCCTGTATATTTTGCAATCCGCATCAACAAGGTGCCGTCCGAGTGCGGCTTCTGGAAGATGCAGCCTCTTCTGACCGGCGTGGAAGGAGAATGGACTCCGGATGACGGCACATATAAGATATATGAGAAATATGGCCGTGAGATCGCCGGCGACGACATCGGATACTGGTTCTCTTTCGAGACCGCCGAGGGAGAACAGGTGGAGTTGCAGATGGGAGTTTCATTCGTGAGCTGCGAGAACGCGTGGGAGAATCTCGATGCGGAGCAGGCTCCGCTGGCCCCTGGCGTCTCGAACTTCGAGACGGTGAGGGCCGCAGCGGAGGCAGCATGGGAGTCAGATCTGTCGCGCATCAAGGTTTCCGGAGGCTCGGAGAGAGACAAGGAAGTATTCTATTCTGCTCTATATCACACGCTTATACACCCAAGCATTCTGAATGACGTCAATGGAGAATATCCTCTGATGGAGTCTGACGGAGTGGGTTGCGTGCCGGAGGGACATACCCGCTACAGCGTATTCTCCCTATGGGATACATACAGAAATCTACATCAGCTGATGACCCTTGTCTATCCTGAAAGGCAGATCGACATGGTCCGCTCGATGATAGACATATATAAGGAATGGGGCTGGATGCCGAAATGGGAGCTTTTCGGCCGCGAGACCTTCACCATGGAAGGCGACCCGGCAATCCCTGTAATAACAGACACATGGCTGAAAGGTCTGAGAGACTTCGACATCGAGACCGCATATGAAGCGTTCGTGAAGTCAGCCACAACTCCAGGTGCTGAAAACCTCATGCGTCCGGACATAGACCCATATCTCTCGAAAGGATATGTTCCGCTCGGATTCTATTCTGCTGACGCTTCCGGTGACAACTCCGTGTCGCATGCGCTTGAATACTATATCGCCGATTACGCACTGTCTCTGCTTGCGGCAGACCTCGGACATGCTGAAGACGCCGAGAGGTTCCTCGCACAATCGCTCAGATATAAACATTACTACTGCCCTTCATTCGGCACATTCAGGCCTCTGAACGCCGACGGAACCTTCCTCGAGCCGTTCGACCCTCGCCAGGGCGAGAACTTCGAGCCGGTGCCGGGATTCCACGAGGGCAGCGCATGGAACTATACTTTCTATGTTCCTCACGATGTGCTCGGACTGGCAAAGCTCATGGGCGGCAGGAAGGCATTCGTCAAGAAACTCCAGAAGGTCTTCGACGAAGGTCTGTATGACCCTGCAAACGAGCCTGACATAGCATATCCATACCTCTTCAGCTACTTCAAGGGGGAGGAATGGAGGACATCAAAGATTGTTTCAGAGCTTCTCGACAAGCACTACACAACACGTCCTGACGGCATTCCGGGCAACGACGACACAGGCACGATGTCGGCATGGGCCGTATTCTCGATGATGGGCTTCTACCCCGACTGCCCGGGCCACCCGTCATACACCCTGACAACCCCTCGCTTCGACAGGGTGGAAATCAGGCTCGACCCTGAATACTGCGAAGGCAACGATCTTCTTGTCATCACAAAGAACAAGAAGATGAAAGGAAGAATAACACATAAAAACCTGATAAATGGCAAGGTATATTAAAGTATTATTTGCGGCACTGCTTCTGCTCGGTTGCACGCCAAAAGACAGCATTGACAATTTCACTGCCTATGTCGACCCGAAGATCGGAACAGGCGGACACGGCCATGTATTTGTAGGAGCCAATGTTCCGTTCGGTCTTGTTCAGCTCGGCCCTACAAGCATCCCTCAGGAGTGGGACTGGTGCTCGGGCTACCATGACAGCGACTCTACAGTGATCGGATTTTCACACACCCACCTCAGCGGCACAGGAATCGGCGACCTCTTCGACGTCACCGTAATGCCTGTTGTCGGAGAAGTCACATTCGCTCGCGGAACAGAGGACGATCAGACCAGCGGCCTGTGGTCATATGCCGACCGCACACGCGAAATAGCGCGTCCGGGATACTACAGTGTGCCTCTGACCCGCTATGGCATCACTGCCGAGATGACCGCGACCAACCGCGTCGGCCTGCACCGTTATACATTCCCTAAGTCTGAAGAGTCGGCAATCGTGATCGACCTGCAGAACGGCGGATGCTGGGACAAGCCAACTGAGACATTCATCGAGGCATGCGGAGACAACGCCGTCCAGGGATACAGGTATTCAAAAGGATGGGCCAATGCACAGAGGATTTATTTCTATGCAGAGTTCTCGAAGCCTTTTGACGACATCCATATCCACAGCATCGACTATATGCCGCTTTTCGCAAAGGCCGACTTCAATACGACCGAAGGTGAAAAGGTGCTTATGAAGGTAGGATTGTCTCCTGTCAGCATCGAAGGAGCGCGCGCCAACATGGCCGCCGAGCTCCCAGGCTGGGACTTCGAGGCTGTCGCAAGTGCAGCTGACGAGGCATGGAACGCTGAGCTCGGCCGCATAAGCGTCGACACAGCGGACGAGACTGCAAAGAAGATCTTCTACACAGCACTCTACCACTCGATGTTTGCTCCTGCAACATTCTGCGACGTCGACGGCAAGTACAGAGGAGCCGACGGCGACATCTATGAGAACCCGGGCTATACCACCTATACAACATTCTCACTCTGGGATACTTACAGGGCGGCTATGCCTCTCTACAGCATCTTCCAGTCAGAGCGTTATCCTGAACTCATCAACACCATGCTCTCAATATACAAGGAGCAGGGCAAGCTCCCGGTATGGCACCTGCACGGATGCGAGACCGACTGTATGGTCGGCAACCCGGGCATCCCGCCTGTTGCTGATGCCATCGTAAAGGGATTTGAAGGATTTGACTATGAACTGGCCTTCGAGGCGATGAAGGTGTCCGCTCTCAGGCCTGACAGAGGACAGGACGCGAGGATGAAGTATGGATACATCCCATATGACAAGTTCAACGAGTCTGTAGCATATGACCTTGAATATGCACTCGCTGACGGAGCCCTCGCCAATGCGGCGAAAGTGCTCGGCAAGGAAGAAGACTATCAGTATTTCTTCAACCGCAGCAAGTCATATGTGGACCTCTTCGACCATGAGCTTCGCTTCATCAGAGGAAAGGACAGCAAAGGCAGGTTCCGCACTGAATACAGTCCGTTCGCTTCCGCACACCGTGCAGATGACTACTGCGAGGGCAACGGATGGCAGTACACATGGCTTGTGCCACACGATTTCAGGGGACTTGTAAGCTGCTTCGGAAGCAAGGAAGAGTTCCTCGTCAAGCTTGATTCGCTCTTCACCGTTCCGTCTGTGATCGAAGGTGCCGAGACATCTCCGGACATCTCCGGACTCATCGGACAGTATGCTCACGGAAACGAGCCGAGCCACCACATATTATATTTCTACGCCATGGCAGGCCAGCCTTGGAAGACCGCTGACAAGGTGCGCGAGGTGCTCAGCACCCTCTACAGCGCAGAGCCTGACGGCCTTTCAGGCAACGAGGATGTTGGCCAGATGTCATCCTGGTATATCCTTTCTGCACTCGGATTCTACGAGGTAGAGCCAGCATCAGGACGATACTGGTTCGGCAGCCCTGTCTTCGACAAGGCAGAAATCGCTGTCGATGGAGGCACATTCACAATCACCACCGAAGGCAACAGCGACAAGAACCGCTATATCCAGAGCATAACCCTCAACGGCAAGGCATATACAAAGGGATATCTTGAACACAAAGACATTGCTGCCGGAGGCGAACTGGTCATAAAGATGGGAGCGGAGCCAAAGGTGTGGTACTGCGCAGAGGAGCCTCTGGAGTATGAGGACCAGCGCCCCCTGCCTGAAGACCGCCTTTTCACATCAAAGGCAGTAGAGGATGAGATCGCAAGAGTTGTCGGAATGCTGGAGAACCCGCGCCTGAAGTGGATGTTCGCAAACTGCTACCCCAACACTCTTGACACTACTGTCCATCCGGTAGAGAGCGAAGACGGTCTTCCTGACACCTTCGTCTATACCGGTGACATCCCTGCAATGTGGCTCCGCGACTCCGGAGCGCAGGTATGGCCATATCTGAGATATGTAAACGAGGATCCTGAACTCAGGAAGATGATTGCCGGCGTGATCCGCAGGCAGTTCAAATGCATATGCGTCGACCCTTATGCCAACGCATTCAATGTAGAGCCGTTAGGCGCACATAACAAGACCGACTGGCCTGAGGCAGATCCATACGTCTTCGAACGGAAATGGGAAATCGACTCGCACTGCTACCCTATCCGCCTTGCATATGAATACTGGAAGAAGAGCGGTGACGAAACCGTCTTCGATGCAGTATGGCACGAAGCAATGGGCAAAATCGTGGCGACACTCAAGGAACAGCAGCGCAAGGAAGGTCACGGCAGCTATGTATTCCTCCGCACTACAGACCGTCAGCTTGACACCAAGTGCGTTGTGGGCCGTGGCAACCCTGTCAATCCTGTCGGCCTCATAGCATCGGCATTCCGTCCGTCTGACGACGCGACCACATTTGAGTTCCTCGTGCCGTCAAACTTCATGGCGGTGACATCGCTGCGCAAGGCTGCTGAGATTCTTCGCGAGGTTAACAATGACGCAGAACTTGCACAGGAGTGCCTTGACCTTGCATCAGAGGTTGAGCAGGCGCTGAAGGAACATGCCGTATGCGAACATCCTGAATATGGAAAGATATATGCATTCGAAGTGGATGGCTTCGGCAGCCAGTTCCTCATGGACGACGCCAACGTACCGTCTCTTCTTGCAATGAGCTACCTCGGAGACGTTCCTGCAGACGACCCTGTCTATCAGAATACCAGGAAGTTCGTATGGAGCGAGGCTAATCCGTACTTTCACCGCGGTCCTGCGGGCGAAGGCATCGGCGGACCTCACATCTGGTCGGAAGTCATATGGCCTATGAGCATCATGATGAGGGCCTTCACATCTGACAGCGACGAGGAGATACAGCACTGCATCTGCCAGCTTATGACCACTGATGCAGGCACCGGTTTCATGCACGAGTCCTTCCATAAGGACAACGCAGAAGTCTTCACACGCGAATGGTTCGCATGGCAGAACACCCTCTTCGGGGAACTCATCCTGAAGATCATCGATGACGGAAGATTACATGTATTGAATAATATAATCTAACATGAGAAAAATACTATACATCATTTTAGCGGTCAGCCTCCTGACTGGCTGCAAGCAGGAAACGGTACTCATAACCGAGCCAGCTGATTATGTAACTACTATGGTCGGAACTCTTTCCGAACATTCATTCTCTACAGGTAACACCTACCCGGCAATCGCACTCCCTTGGGGTATGAACTTCTGGACACCTGTTACCGGAAAGATGGGAGACGGATGGGCATACCGTTATGACGCTCATCAGATCCGCGGTTTCGAGCAGACCCATCAGCCGTCGCCTTGGATCAATGACTACGGCCAGTTCGCAATCATGCCTGTACGCGATGCTGCTATGGTGGACCAGGATGCAAGGGCAAGCTGGTTCTCACACCACAGCGAGACCGCAAGGCCATATTATTATCAGGTATATCTGGCAGACCACGACATCAATGCCGAGATCGCTCCTACAGACAGAGCGGCTTCCCTCCTTTTCACCTTCCCTGAAAGTGAGACATCCGGCATCATCGTGGACGCATATGACGAAGGTTCATTCATCAAGGTGCTTCCTGAAGAAAATGCGATCGTCGGTTACACGACCAGGAACTGCGGAGGCGTTCCCGAGAACTTCCGCAACTGGTTCGTAGTGAAGTTCGACAAGCAGATCGAGAACTATACCGTATATGCCGGTCCTTCAAAGGCTCTTGAAGGAGCTGCGGAATTTGAAGGAGACCATGCTCTTGCTGCCGTTACATTCAGGACAGAGCGCGGAGAGAAGGTAAATGCCCAGGCAGCATCTTCATTCATCTCTCTCGAGCAGGCCTGGACCAACTTCAAGGAAGTGGAAGGCAAGTGCTTTGCCGAGGTACGAGACGAGGCAAAGGCGCGCTGGAACGATGTCCTCGGCCGCATCCAGGTAGGCGGCGGCACTGATGACCAGTACAGGACATTCTACTCATGTCTTTACAGAAGCGTGCTTTTCCCACGCAAGTTCTATGAACTCAATGAAGAAGGCAAGGCAGTGCACTACAGCCCATATAACGGACAGGTATGCGACGGATACCTCTATACCGACACAGGATTCTGGGACACTTTCCGCTGCCTCTTCCCTCTCCTGAACCTTGTCTACCCTTCTGTGAACGCTGAGATCCAGCAGGGTCTTGCCAACATAGCACGTGAAAACAACTTCCTCCCTGAATGGGCCAGCCCTGGACACAGAGGATGCATGGTGGGAAACAACTCTGCTTCCGTAGTCGCCGATGCGATAGTCAAGGGAGTGAACAATGAAGATCTGGAGACTCTCTATGAATGCATCGTATATGGTACAGAACACGTTCATCCGGAGGTAAGTTCGACAGGGCGTCTCGGACACGAGTACTACAACTCTCTGGGATACATTCCATATAATGTCGGCATACATGAGAATGTAGCCCGCACATTGGAATATGCATACAACGACTGGTGCATCCTCCAGATTGCAAAGAAGCTGAACCGTCCTCAGGAGGAGCTCGAGAAATGGGCATCACGTGCAAGCAACTGGAAGAACGTATTCGACCAGTCGCACAACCTCATGCGCGGCCGCAACCTTGACGGCACCTTCCAGGAGCCTTTCAGCCCGTACAAGTGGGGCGGAGCGTTCACCGAGGGCAATGCATGGCACTACACATGGTCAGTATTCCACGATGTGGAAGGCCTGATGGATGAGATGGGAGGACGCGAGGAGTTCGTAGAGATGCTTGATTCAGTATTTGTAGTACCGCCTATCTACGACGACAGCTACTATGGATACCGTATCCACGAAATCACTGAAATGCAGGTGGCCAACATGGGTAACTATGCACACGGAAACCAGCCTGCACAGCATATGATCTATCTTTACAACTGGGCCGGAGAACCTTGGAAAGCCCAGAAGTGGGTACGTGAAGTGATGAACAGGCTTTACAAGGCAACCCCTGGCGGTTACTGCGGAGATGAGGACAACGGCCAGACATCAGCATGGTATGTATTCTCTGCACTGGGATTCTATCCTGTATGTCCGACTTCTGATGAATACGTAATCGGTACTCCTCTCTTCCGAAAGGCAGTCGTACAGCTGGAAAACGGATGCAGCCTGACAATAAATGCCGAAAATGCAGCAGGAGACAATCAGGAACTCCATCCATATATCTCCAAGATGAAGATGAACTGCACCAACTGGGGACACAATTATCTCAAGCACACAGATCTGACAGACGGAGCGACAATAGACTTCACGATGTCTGAAACGCCTGACAAATCAAGAGGAACCGAGATCGAGGACCGTCCTTATTCATTCTCAAGAGAAAAGTAATCACTACACTAACCACATAGACCATAATGATCAACTACAGCACTGACCCACGTATCATCCTGACCCTTGATACCGGAGGTACAAACATGGTTTTCGGAGCGATGCAGAGGGGCGAATTCATTGTCAAGCCACTGACGCTTCCCGCACACGCAGACAACCTTGACCTATGTCTTCAGACCATGGTGGAAGGATTCAGGACCATCATAGACCAGCTTGACGAACGCCCTGCAGCGATAAGCTTCGCATTCCCGGGACCTGCCGACTACCCTAACGGCATCATCGGAGGCCAGCTCCTGAACTTCCCGGCTTTCAGGGAAGGAGTAGCCCTCGGACCATATCTCAAAAAGAAATTCAGCATGCCGGTCTACATCAACAATGACGGCGACCTCTACGCATATGGAGAGGCTCTCGGCGGCATTCTTCCTGAAATCAACGAGATGCTTGATGAATCAGGCAGCAGAAAGAGGTACCGCAACCTGCTGGGATTCACCCTCGGTACAGGACTCGGTATCGGAATGGTTGTAAACGGTGAACTCAACAGAGGAGACAACTCCTGCATCGAGATGTTCAGCATCCCTTACCTCGGACACGAAGGAGTGTTTGCGGAGGAAGGAGCATCGATCAGAGCGGTAAAGCGCGTCTATGGCGAGCTTTCCGGCAATCCTGATCACGGATTGGAGCCGGTAGACATCTTTGAGATTGCCGAAGGCAGGCTCGAAGGAGATGTCGAGGCGGCGAAGGGAGCGTTCGCGCAGATGGGAAAGGTTCTCGGTGATACAATCGCCATGACAGTGTCCATCACAGACGGCCTGGTAGTGATAGGCGGAGGTCTTGCCGGAGCATATAAATATATGAAGGATGCGATGTTCGAGACTCTTCGTGGAAAAATGCGCAGACTAGGCGGTGAGCCGATCAGCAAGCTGGCCTCAAAGGTCTATGACCTGGACGATCCTGAAGAGATCAAACAGTTCCTCAAAGGTGAACAGAAAAGCATCAAGATCTACAACAGTGAGATCGAAGTCACATATGACCCACAGAAGCGCATCGGCGTAGGCCTTTCGAAGATAGGAGCCAACAAGGCGGTATCCCTCGGTGCCTACACCTTCGCACTGCACCAGCTCAGCAGATAATCTGACAATGAAAAGCATAACAAAGACAGCAAATGCGATGATCATACTGGTCATCGCATTTGTCGTTGCATCATGCGGCAACACTCGCAGGGTCAGCGAGCATACTCTTTTTGTTGCTGATATGGCAGACAGCATTCCTTATCGTATTCCTACAATAGCCGTCATGCATAACGGAGACCTGCTGGCATTGGCGGACTACAGGCATTGCCTTCTGGACATCGGCTGGGGCAGAGTGGATATACATAGCAGGATGTCCCGAGACGGAGGAAGGACATGGAGCGACAAATCCATACTGATAGAGGGAACAGGAGTATCCAAGGCAACTGACTGCGGATTTGGAGATGCAGCTATAGTAGCAGACAGAGAAAGCGGAGAGGTACTTGTGGTAATGGTTTGCGGAGAGACAGTATATTGGCATCAGACTACGACACGCCAGAATCCGAACAGGGTCGCAGTCATCAGGAGCCATGACAATGGGAAGACATGGAGCCAATGGGAAGATATCACGGAGCAGGTCTATCCGCTATTCGATGACTGCGAGCATGGATGTGTGCAGAGCTGTTTTGTGGCTTCCGGAAAGATCTTCCAGAGCAGGGTCATTAAAACAGGAAGTCATTATAGGATTTATGCCGCTTTGTGCGCCCGTCCGAATGGCAACAGGGTCATCTACAGCGATGACTTCGGAAGGACATGGAACGCTTTAGGTGGTCCTGATTCATTACCTGCCCCATCTGGTAACGAACCAAAATGCGAAGAACTTCCTGACGGAAGCGTTATTCTCAGCTCGAGAGCAAAAGGAGGACGCATATTCAACATATACAGGTATTCTGATGTATCTTCCGGAGCCGGGCAATGGGGGCAGCCAGCATTTTCCGGAGCGGAAAACGATGGATGCACAGCTGTCGCAAATTCGTGCAACGGAGAAATCCTGATCATACCGGCTATCAGCAAGGAAGACGGCAGGAAGGTCATGCTAGTCCTGCAATCGGTACCGCTTGGTCCTGGCAGAAGCAATGTCGGCATCTACTACAAGGAACTTCCGGAGGATCTTGCATCAGTAACTCCTGAAGTGCTGGCTGCTGACTGGGATAAACCATATCAGGTATCCGAAAGCACATCCGCATACTCTACCATGATACCGCTGCCTGGAGGGAACATCGCCTTCTACTACGAAGAGCATGAAAATCACAACTGCAAAGGCGGCTACGACATGGTCTACAAAGAACTCACCCTATCCGAAATCACCTCTGGAACATACAAGGTTGTACGTTAGATACATATAAAAATCGTCTCGGAAAACTGCTGTGTTTTTCCGAGACGATATTTCTTTACAGGCCGCGGGCGCGGGTGAGGGCTGCCGGATCCGGGTCGGCACCGCGGAAGCGGCGGTAGAGATCCATTGGCTCGTCGCTGCCGCCCTTCTCGAGGACATTGCGGCGGAATGACATGGCTGTCTCGCTGTCGAAGATGCCCTTCTGCATGAAGAGTTCGAAGGCATCCTTGTCAAGCACCTCTGCCCAGAGGTAGCTGTAGTAGCCTGCGCTGTATCCGCCACTGAAGATGTGAGCAAAGTATGTGCTGCGGTAGCGTGGGATGATCTCGTCGATGAGACCCATCTCCTTGCAGGCTGCCGCTTCGAATTCTTCTACGAAGGATTTCTCGACTTCGCTCGAAATGACAGTCGAGTCGCTCGAAATGACAGTCGAGTCGCTCGGGAGCTCGGAGAGCATGTGCCACTTGAGGTCGAGGATGGATGCCGCCGCGAGTTCTGTGGTCATGAAGCCCTGGTTGAATGTGCCGGCCGCATTGATCTTGGCTACAAGCTCTGCAGGGATCACTTCACCGGTCTCATAATGACGAGCATACTCTGCGAGCACCTCGTCCTGGAATGCCCAGTTCTCCATGATCTGTGAAGGAAGCTCGACGAAGTCGCGCGCTACAGATGTTCCTGCCACGCTCTTGTATGTACACTGGCTGAGAAGGCCGTGGAGGGCATGTCCGAACTCGTGGAACATGGTCTCCACCTCATCGAGGGTGAGGAGGCCCGGCTTGCCGTCGACCGGCTTTGAGAAGTTGCCGACATTCACGATCACAGGACGGATTTCCTCGCCCTTGACGATTTCCTGGTTCACGAAGTTGTTCATCCATGCTCCGCCCCTCTTGGTGCTGCGCGGGAAGTAGTCTGTGAGAAGAACGCCGATAAGGCTTCCGTCTGCATCTGTCACCTTGAAACCCTCTACGTCAGGATGATATACAGGGATGCTGTCAAGCTGCTCGAAGTTGAGGCCGAAGAGCTTGTGGGCAGTATTGAATACGCCGGCACGCACATTCTCCATCTTGAAATATGGCTTGGTCTGCTCCTCATCGAGCGCATACTTTGCCTTGCGCACCTTCTCTGCATAGTAAGCCCAGTCCCATGGCTCGATCTTCGAACCTTCTGGAAGAAGACCAGCCTTGATGTCCTCGTCCATGATTGCCTGCATGTCGACGATCTCCGCCTTTGCCTTCTCCACAGCCGGAGCCATGATGCCTGCAAGGAATGCATCGACCGCCTCAGGTGTTCCGGCCATCTTGTCGTGGAGGATCATCTGTGCAGGGTTTTCATATCCGAGAAGGTTTGCCTTCTCTATGCGGAGGGCCATCATCTTCATGATGAGGTCCTTGGTGTCGTTCTCATTGCCGTTGTTGCCGCGTGAAGCATATGCCTTGAACATCTTCTCGCGAAGAGCGCGGTCCTCTGTAGAAGCCATCGCTCCGCCATACTCGGAAATAGCCACACCGAACTCCTGCGCAAATGCATTGTTCTCGGCAAGAAGCCTGTTTCCGAATGTATTGGACAGTGACGAGAGCTCCATGTTGATCTCGCGCATTCTTGCCTGCTCTGCCTCGCCGAGGGCGATACCGTTGTTCACGAAGCTGTTGTAGAGCTTCTTGAGGGTCATCTTCTGCTCCTGATTGAGACCGAGGTTCTCCATGTCATTATAGAGCACCTCCACCTTCTTGAAGAAGTATGGGTTCATGAAGATATTGTCAGAGTGCGCTGAAAGCATCGGAAGCACCTGCTCCACGATCTTCTGGAGAGAGTCTGTTCCGTCTGTTTCCGAAAGGTTGAAGAGCACGCCGACAACCCTGTCGAGGATGGCGCCTGAGCACTCATATGCCTCCACTACATTCTCGAAGGTAGGGGCGTCCTGGTCAGCGATGATCGCATCGATCTCGCTCTGCTGCTGGCGGATGCCGGCCTCGACTGCAGGAACGTAGTGCTTCTCCTGCACGGCCTCAAAGTCAGGAATTCCGTAAGGAGTGTTCCACTCAGTAAGGAATGGATTTGTTCTGTTGCAGGATACTGCTGCCATGATAACTATAGCAATTAATGATAACTTTCTCATTTCTATAATATTACATTGTTATTTTCATCATACCAAGGTGAACCGTCGGCCTTCTTTACTCCGCTGAGGTCTATGAGGGTGAACTGCATCTCCGCCTCGAACTTGGTGAGGACGCCTGTGAAGGTCACTGTCGCCTCGCCGTCAAGGACAGGCTGAGGGATGTTCACATCAGACCATTTCGCGTAGCCGCTTGAACGCACCTGGAGATATCTCTTGTTGCCTGAAAGGCCTGGCATTTCGAAATACTGGTTCATAGTGTATGGCTGAGGCTTGATAAGGTCCTTGCGTTCTCCCACTGTCACGCCGTCATTCATGACAACCGCATCAAAGTCGCCGTTTTCAACATGCTCCTTGAAGAGGCTCTCTGACATCGCCCATGAGGTGATGTTCCAGTTGTGTCCGTCCTCGTCATCGAGGAAGAAGCGGTTCCAGTTGGACTTCTTGTCTGACTCCTTGACGATGTTAGGGTCGATGTAGCCTATGAGGAACACGAGGTTGCTGTATTTGCAGTCCTCGATGGTCACAAGAGTGCCGAGATACTTGTCTTCATACACCTGGTTTCCAGCTATGGTCACCGGCTTGATGAGAGTCTTCTCGTCTGCCATCGCACCCTTGAACACATGGTTGTCGATGATGGCCGAATGCTCGAGATATGCTGTCTCGTACTCGCCTGTCTCGTCCTTGTATCCGATCTGGAGCATGCCTTCATAGCTTCCTACGGTAAGGTCGGTGCAGTCTACATAGATCCACTGGCCCACCTTGTAGTCATTGTAGAGGCCGTTCTTTCCTATCTTGATCTCGATACCTCCTGTCGCATCCTGGATATAGAAGCTCTTGTAGATGTTTCCTGTCTTGTCAGATGTGATGATCTGTCCCTTGATGACGCAGTTCTTTGTGATGTCATATGGCTTGTTGCCGTTGTCAACGTACATCTGCTTCACCTCTGCAATAGGAGTGAACTTGCCGAAGTCTTCGTCGGTATAGATCTGCTGAGGCTCAGGATCAGGGTACTTGCCTTGGAACATCACCGGCTGGAACTCCTCGCATCCTGCGAAGAGAGCCGCTGCGGCCAATATTATTGTATAGATTTTCTTCATACCTTAGAATCTGAAATAGAGGTTCAACATATAGTTAATGCCCTGCATGTAGAAGTACTTCGAATCGAAGCGGTAGAACCTCTCGGCGCTCTCGCTGTCGATCAGACGGGTCTGCTCGTAACCTCCGGTCTTCACGCACCTGTTGTTGGTGATGTTCTGAAGGTTGAGAGAGAATCCGAAGTTGTACTTGCGGTCGATGTACCAAGACTTTCCGATGCTTGCGTTGAGCAGGAATACCGGCTTGAACTCCTCCTGAGCCGCCATGTACTCAACCTCAACCGGAGTGAAGATGCCGTCCGGGCCGTTCACTGCGAGATCTGTCCTGTAGCCAGGGTTCATGTCGAGGTATGACTTTGCAAAATACTGGGCGTCAATCTCGAAGAACCAGTATGAGTTTGTACGGTAGTTCAGGCCGAGGTCAGCTGCGAGCTGAGGAGTAGAAGGCACGTAGTGCTTCTGGTTCTTCTCGACGATGTAGTTTCCGTCTACGTCAGTCTCATATGTCACGGCGCCGAAGTCGTCTGTGTACTTCTTGAAGATAGGATGACTTGCCCAATATGGAACCTGAGCATTGTCATGAACCACCTCTGCGCTGTTGTCCACTGTCTGAGTCATGCGCGGAGTCGAAGTGTAGATGTACTCACCCCAGCTGAGAGCACCCTCGACAGAGAGTCCCTGCACCGGAAGAGGTACCTTGAAACCGAGCTCGATGCCCATATGACGCTGGTCGATGCCGCTCATCGCGAAGTTGGTGAACGAGTTCTGCGAGTCGTCATAGAAGCTCATCATGTCGGTCTGATCCATGATCTTGGTGTAGAAACCGGTCACGCGGACATTGTAGCCGTTGTTGCTGTACTGGTAGTTGAGGTCGGCAGAAACGGTCTTCATGGTCTCGAGGTTAGGAACGAGAGAGTTCCTTGTACGAGGAGAGATGAATGACTGAGCAAATGTAGGAGCGTCGTTGAAGTATCCTCCGTTCGCATAGATTCTGTGGCCGCCTGCAAAGTGATACTGAAGGCCGAGCTTTGCAGAGTATGTGAAGAATTCAGGAGCTGCTGACTTGCCCTTTGAAGTGATTGGAACAAGCTCGCCGTTTACTTTCTCATATGTAGTGAGATTTTTGTCGCCTACGATGAAGTCAGAACCGTCGTCATTGAGACCTGGGAAGAGACCCTTTCTCACGAGACCGTCTCTCCAGAATGTCTCGTAACCTGCCTGGAGGGCGAGATTTGCCTTGAAGCCGCCGAGGTCGAGGGCTCCGTTCGCCCATACCTCTGCCTTGCGGATGTTTGCATAGTAGTCATAACCATACTTGTCACCCTGGAAGAGGATCTGTGCCGCTCCATGTTCGAGATAATAGTCAAGGTCGTTCTGGACCATCGCCTGGTTTGAAGCGAAGTCGCGCTCAGCGAACTGGTCGATGTTCACATAGTAGTCACCACCGAGAAGGTCGTCGAGCTTCTTGTAGTATTCCGTACGGTTCCACTTGTAGCTGAGACCACCTGTGAGGGTGAATATCCTGCTTGCATTCCACTTCACGTTGGCACCGAGATTTATATCATTCTGGTCCACACGACGCTCCTCGATCACATATTTCGAGCGGGCCATGCCGTTTGCGTCGATATTGTTCCAGTTGACATTGTAGAGTCTGTCCCAGTTCAGGTGTGCATACTCAGGGATGTTCTCCTCCCATGCATACTGAGCCCAGGCTGCCTTCTCGGCATTCTGCCTTCCATAGTCAGGATCATCCATCCAGAAATAGCTTGGAAGGTTGCGGTAGTAGTCCGGACGTGGGTCTGGAGCGTCATACCAGTCCATCGCTGTATATCCGTTCTTGCCTGTCCTCCAGAGCACTGTAGCGGAAGCCTCGAGGTCGTCTGTAGGATTTACGGTATACTTGAGGATGGTCACAGGCTCGAAGGTCTTGCGGACGCGGGCGTTGCGCACCCTGCCGTCCTGGTAGCCCCAGTTGCTGTTGTACATGTTGTCGCCCATCAGGTCATAAACCTCCTGGGTGGAAGCATTCTGCGCGCCACGCTGGCCCGGAGCCGCGAAGGTCACGAGGCTGAGGCGATGGATGTCTCCGAACTTCTTCTCTACACCTGCATAATATGCGAAATTGCGGTAGAACACACCCTCAACCCAGTCGTTTCCGCCGAGACGGGCAGACACGTTGAACGCATATGACCAGCCGTTGTCAAGCTCGCCAGAAGCATAAGTAGCCATGAGGCGGAGGCGGTAGAGGGCGCTGTTGGTAAGCGCGCTGAAACGCCAGCCCGGACGTACGCTTGAAGGCACAGCATGGATGTTGGTGACGCCGTTATATCCGCCGTAGCCATAGTCTGACACCTCGTTTCCTACAGTTGTCTCCTTGCTCCTCATGGCCTCGTTGAGACCGCTCCAGAGAGAGTATGGAGAATATCCTGTGATGGCGTCGTTCATCCTGATGCCGCTGAGATATACGTCCTGAGACTCATTGGTATATCCTCTGTTCTTGAAGCGGATTGAACTGAAGCCGAAGCTTGCGATGTTGGTGAACGGGTCGTTGCTTCCGAAAAGGATCGAAGGAGCGTCCTCGAATCCCGAGTCGTCCATGTCGAACTCCGCGAAGTTGGAGTCATCGACATCTGTCACGATCTGCTCAACGACCATACCCACGAAGATGAGGTCCTTCACATAGCCTTCAATGGTCACATTGACATTGGCATCAAGGTATCCGTTCACCTTGATGGTCAGGTCATACATTCCGTTTGGAAGGTCTTCCATGAGGAAGCGGCCTTCCGCGTCAGATACTGCTGTCGCAACGGTCTCGCCGTTCTGCGAGAGCGTGAGGGCAGCGTCCGCGATAGGGGCCCTGCCGGCACGGTTGACGACCGTACCCTTGACTCCACCCCAGTCGCTCCTCTGAGCGAAGAGGGCGAAAGAGCAAAGCAGCGCCGCGATGAATAATAATGCTTTCTTTATCATAGTCTGAATCTGTCATCTCGAGCGAAGTCGAGAGATCTTTATTTAGTGATTACGATGTAAGTCGGATAGTGGTCGCTGTAGCCTCCGATGAACGAGCCGTTGGAGAATGTCCTGAACGGAGTGCCCTTGTACTGTCCCTTCTGGTTGGTCAGGAACTTAGGGTTGTATACGCGTCCATAGTAACCCTTCTTATGAAGCTGGAGAAGGCCGAAAGTGCCCTCCTGAGGGTGTGCAAGGGCATTGTTGACCAGGAGAAGGTCATATATGCTCCATACTCCCTGATATGCCAGCGAGCCGAATCCTGCCTTGAGCATCGAAGTGAAAGGAGAGAAGAAGTCCTTGTCGGTGACATCTTCCTTGAACTCCCTGCCGTGGAGATACTCAGCCATTGACGGGTCTGTCGGATTGTCGTTCATGTCACCCATGCACACGATCTTGATGCCCGGATATTTCTCCTGCATCATCATGGCGTGGTTGTACATGATCTCGCCGCCGCGGTCGCGGAGCTGGTTGCCGCCCTTCTTTCCGCCTGCGCGGGAAGGAAGGTGCGCAACATAGAACGCGAAGTGCTCGCCGTCGATGGTTCCATGCACCATGAGGATGTCACGGGTACGGAAATAGTCCCTCTCCTCCTGACTCTGGATCCAGTCTATGGTGCTGCCCTCGAAAGTGAACGGAATCGATTCGCTTTCAATGAACTTGAACACCTCAGGCTTATAGAGCAGAGCCACGTCCACTCCACGACGGTCCGGTCCGTCATAGTGGATGATCTGATAGTTCGCCTCTGCGATCTGAGGCTCCATCACGAGGTCCTCGAGGACGAGTCGGTTCTCGATCTCCGACACGCCAAGGATGGCGTGCCATGCGCCGTTCTCCTCCTTCATAGACCTGATGACCTTGGCCATGTTCTGAAGCTTCTTCTGATATTTCGCTTCAGTCCACTTGTTCTTTCCCTCCGGAAGGAATTCTTCGTCATTCTTTGCCGGATCGTTGTATGTATCGAAGAGATTCTCAAGGTTGTAGAATCCCACGACATAATTCTTTGTGCCCTTCTGGGCCTGCGCGCAGGTGCAGAAAAGCACCAATGCCGCAAATATTATTGCTATTCTTTTCATAATTTTCTTTACCACCACACCGAAGAGCTGGCAGGATCGGCCGCCTCAAGCTTTGCAGCCTGCTCCTCACCGACCTTGGCAGGAAGATTCACGAAAAAGTCTATTCCCGTGATTTCCTCAAGCTCGTCTATGGACATTGAGTGTGACTTCGATATGTTGCCGGAATATGCCCTGTGCTCAAGATAGAACGCAGCCGCATTCCATGTGCCGAGTGTCGATGACTTGCTGTATTTGAGAACCGCCTTGAAATATGCATCCGGGATGGTCACACTGTTTCCATACGAATCCTCCTCTTTCTTGCTGGAAGCACTCACTGTTACTCCTGTCACCACATAGGTAGTATCAGAAGTATTAGCCCATCCGCGGACCATGCCCTCCAGCTCTGCCCAAATGCCTTCGTTATGCGCATTGAGCTGCGGAGTCATGTTGGTGCCATAGAAAGTCTGTTCATTTGCATCATCGCAGCACTGACGGTCAGCCGACGGGATCTGGTGACCTCTTGCATAGCTTCCAGCATAACCTCCGAAAGGAGCCGCAGAATCCTCGCCAAGAAGCGGATCCAAAGCCCATGCATTCGTTCTTCCGGCACTTCCGTTTGTATAAAGCTTGCAGAGTGGATATGCCACCCAGAGCGCCACACGGTCCTTCTGACTCCATCCGAACGAGTAGTTCCTGTAGGTCTTGCCGCCCATCTGGAAGCTGTGGCTATAGTATCCGAGAGCAGGATCATCCATTGCCGGAAGCTCCAGCCAGCCGGTCTTGGTCAGGTCCATGCTGCCCTGATTTGAGCCGCCTCCGGAACCTGGACCGACATCCGGGTCATCCTCAGGATGCTGTCCGGAAGGCATCTGGACCATAGAACATTCTGTCCACTTTGATCCGTTGTCGAGAATTATCCTGAGCTCGCGGCTGAATTCGGATTCATTCACCTGCCACTTAAGCTTGACGTTGCTTTTGTTTCCGGTACCTGATGTAACGCTCAATTCGGCCCAGTCAACTTCGCCTTCATCAGCTACCAGTGCAAGAGTCCAGTCACCGCTACATTTTATATTCACGAACTGCTCAGACTTGCCCGAAGCAACTGAAGTATGCTTGAGGGAAACCTCAAGTAGAGAATCCTCCACAGGTTTCTCACACGACACTGCAAATAATGTTGCAAGAGCCGTCAGAAGTGCTGCAATCCTTGAAATTGATGTATTTTTCATCATCTTATTTTAGACCATCAAAGGGCCCGGCCACACCGGTCGGTCCCTTTTGATGCATATAAATCTTGTATAATTACTCAGTGATTGCCTTAAGTCCGATGAAGATCACACGACCATTAGCCGGATCAAGTGTCTCCACCTTTACATCAGTAGCGCCTGATGGAAGATCCACCTCATAGTAGTCTGACTCGGTCACTGTGATAGAAGTATAAGGAGGATTACCTGTTGCTCCTGTATTTGCTGCCGGAGTGATTGTAGTAACCTCTGTTCCATCTACAGAGAACTTCACCTGAGCAGTCTTGCCTTTCCACGCAACGCAGTAGAATCCGAGCTTCTTTGTGCCGGCTGCCACATGGAGAGTAGCATCACCGACAAGTGAGCCTGTACCGAGCTTAAGCAAGTTGGAAACTGAAACGCCATTGACTGTTCCTGTCTGAGCATTGCTTCCTGAGGTGTTGTCATATGCCTTCTCGCCAAGAGTCCAGGTAACGCCCTGAGGCTCATATTCTCCGGTCTCACCTGCAGGAGGAGTGACAACCTCGCCGCCCTCGCCAGGAACATGGCTGATGTAGAATGCAGGAACAGGGTTTCCGCCACCCTGAGGCTGACCGTTATATGATCCGCGGAGTGTTCCGAGTGTCACGGTATCACCGACCTTGAGGCCGATCTGAGAGAATGACTTGTCGTTTGAACCGACCCATTTTGAAGTCATACCATAGATATAGATCTCACCTGTAGCATCCTTGATTGTGAAGTTACCATAGTCCTGCTTTGCGATGCTTATGATCTCGCCTGTAAGTTCATACCATACTGATGAACTTTCTTCTGCTGCAAGGAACTCCGCTACAGTTGCTTTTATAAGAGTCTCCGGCTTACCCGAATCGACAGAACCAGAACCGTCACCCTCGAAGCTTACGATGTATGCATTCACAACCTCGTGCTGAGACTTCTGCTCATAGTAAAGATACTGTCCATAGATAGTGATGGTACCGCCGTTTGAAATCTTGCTTGTCCACTCTGCCTTGCTTGCATCGAGAACTGAATATACGTAGATCTTGCCGGTTGCATCAGTAAGGTCAAAGCTGCAGTATGTAGGATTGAAGCCTGAAACGGTACCTGTAAGTTCGTAGTAGTTCTGAGTGTCAGCCGCTGCGATGAACTCCTCTACGGTCTTCTTTCCCTTGGACTCAGGAGCTGTTGTGCTGCCGCCTGTGTTGCCACCAGCTGTGAAGTCCATCTCCACGCCCTTAGAGAAATCAACCTCTGCACCGCCTTCTGAGATGACGAGCTTGAAGTCATCCATACGGTATGAGCTTGCAACGTCTACCTTGATGCAGATAGAGAGGTTCTCTGTGCCGGCCGGAACCGAGAAGTTTGCTGTTGCAAGGTTCCAACGACCTTCTGTGCCATCACCTGCAAATGTGTAATCTGTGATCTCCACCCACTTTGCAGCATCGTTGCTGACAAAGATATGATACTCTGACTTGGTGAATACGCTTCCATTGTCCTGTGAATACTTCTCAGTACCGAAAGTAAGTGTGAAGTCTGTTGCACCACCGAGAGCAATGTTCTTTGTTGCAAGATATGCGGACTTTCCGAAGAACATGTTGTTCTTTCCTGATCCAGGATAGTCAGAATAGTTGCTGTCTGAAGTTGAGTTCGCACGTGCAGACATACCGCTGTATGCATACTCTACATTTGCAGCACCTGTTCCTGTCTGGTTCATCCAGCCGTCGAACTGATCGAGGTATGGCCAGCTTGATCCTGAACCATAGGTCTTTTCAGCCTCAACCTTGTCATAGTCGTTGTAATACACGATGAGCGCCTCTGTCGATCCGCCAGGACCTGCCTGTGATACGGTCAGATACTTGCTCTTCATGCCGATGGTAAACTTGATGTCAGCGGTACGGTCCATGCCTGTGTTCTCAAGGACAGACACTGTAACTGTCTGATCATCTGCTGATGCCTCGCCGCTTGCAGGATCAACTACAACCCAGTCGGCATCAGTCTGAACTTTCCAGTCACGAGTAGCGTTGACAGTAAGTGTCTGCTCACCACCTGCTTCCTCGAATGTCATCTCACTGACACTGATTGAAAGATCAGGAACTCCAAGGTTCTGCTCTTTTTCCTGACATGCCGCCAATGCGAATGCAGACGCAATCGCACCGACAAATAGATTTCTTAATTTCATGATCACTTTCAAAATTATTTATTATTTCACTTGCTTTTCTGCAGCCTTCTTGAACTTGCAAATATAACTATCAATCAGCACTTTTGCAATATGGGGACATGCCCAAAAACGCCGGTCTATTCCTCCTTGATCCGGATAACCATGTTTGAGATTATTGCGGCAAGACCTCGCGGTCGATCTTCTGAGATGCTATTATCTTCACTCCTGCCGATGCAACAGTACCGAACATCAGGTCACCTTATTGATCTGATGGTTGTTGTTTAATGTAACATATAATCAATATGGGGTCTTGTCCTTCTTCTCATCCCACTTGCGGAACGCCCTCAATGCATCGGAGCGCATGAAATGGTCACATCTGATGGAACGGTCCTCGTAATCGAGCTCCAGCTGGTCATATATGAAGGAATCATCAAAGTCGATGGCCTTTGCATCATCTTTGGTGTTTCCGTAACATATCCTGCTTACACCAGCCCAATACAGGGCGCTCAGACACATGGGGCAAGGTTCGCATGAACTGTACACCGTGCATCCTTTCAGCTGAAAGGTGCCAAGGGCAGCGCAGGCGTTGCGGATAGCCATGACTTCTGCGTGCGCAGTGGGATCCGCATTCGGAACCACTCTGTTGGTACCTGTCGCAATCACTTCACCATCCCGCACGATCACAGCCCCGAAAGGACCGCCGCCGGAATCAATATTGTCTTCTGACAGCTTTATCGCCATCATCATAAATTTAGCATCTTCCTCAGAATAGCTATCTGTCTCAACAAGACATTTATTCTTATCTTTTCCCATATTTTCAAAATCAGTATTCCGTCACCGGAGCCGCTCCGTTTCTGTCCAAGGCAGGAATGTCCAGTACAAACATCTCGCCTGCATTCTCGCTGGCATCGAAAGGAATGGCAAAGAGTTTATAGTCACATCCCCATTCGAGCTGCACCTCGGTAAGACCTTCTGCAAGGAAGGTATATGTTCCAAGATACTCGTCATCAAGGAGAATGGCACGTATGTCCTCATCTGTCGCACCCTCTTCCTCCAGGATCTGCTCAGGGTAGATCGTATACACTGCCGTAGAAGCCGAATTCTGCAGGCTGAACTTCAGACGCACTACCGCCCATCCTGCAAAATCACCATACATGTCAGGGGAAGACTGAGCCAGGGCGTCCCCGTCAAAATACTTGAACAGAGAAGCGGTGACTGCCGCATCGGTGGCATTTTCAGCAGGAGCCATAAATTCCTTTATGGCGACCTCCGATGCAAAGTTTCCATCCTTGTCGACGCAGACAGCGCATGCATAATGCTTCTCGCCCGGCTTGAGGGAGAAGGAACCGGTCTGCTCTCCGCGGTGGGCATAGTATTTCGAAAACTCAGCTCTGTCTTTACAGTCACCGAAAGCTATGGCTGTCTTTATCTGGCTGTCGATGAGCTTCTTGACTGCCTCGGCATCAGTACCGCCCTGCCTGAGAAGGCGTGCCTCATCGGTCACGATGGCAAGATAAGCGACACTCACATCCGACGGCTTGAATGTGACACTGGCGCTGCGCGGGGTCAAGGTGCCCAGCTCTATCCCGAATGTGACATCCTTAGGATCATTAGGCTC
>SUYV01000017.1 GCA_015060255.1 Bacteroidales bacterium
ATTTATACCTATTCTGTTCATATACAGTGCAATTCACTTGATATCCTCTACAATGCAAATTTTATTATATTTGTTTTGTAATAGTAATGAATATCGGATTGCACGCATATGTTTGGACGCAAAAAGGTTGAGAAATTAGTCGATGATATAGACAGATACTTTGATATGATTGACCAGTCTGTCCTGGTCTTCAAGGATGGTGTCAGAAACTATCTGTATTCGAATTCTGATGGTTTCAACCAGAATCTCATCAAGATGTCTGCGATTGATAGTGAAGCGGAAGTTCTACGCCGGGAAATCGAGAATGCTCTTTATACGCAGACCGCTCTAGTCCGTTCCAGAGCTGATATAATGCGTCTGTTTGAGAAGACAAGAAACATCACTGATATCCTCAATGACAGCCTTTTCCAATTCGAGATCGAGACTCCCTTTGTTCCCTCCGAACTCAATCCTGAATTCATGAAACTTACTGAGTTCTCGACTCTTACTGTAGAAGCAGTGCTTCCTGCTGCAAAGGCATATTTCAAATCTCCAGAGTCGGTTCCGGACAAGATCAGCCGTGCTTATTTCTATGAAAAGGAAGCTGTAAAGTATTCCCAGACCATAAAACGGAAAGTATTCCACAACATGCCGTCGCTTAAGCTCAGTGAGAAGTTCCATCTCCGATATTTTGCACTTCATATCGAAAATCTTGCGAAAGCTGCAGAAAATGTTGCAGACCAGCTTGCTGTAATGGCCATCAGAAGAACCTTGTAATCTTGTCTGACAGTGGATATCTTGTGCATCATATTGTTTCTTGCCGCTTTCTCATACTGGTTCTTTACCAATGAGCATGACACTCTTTTCGGAGTGTATGGCGCTACATCTGTGCTCAAAAACATATCCATGGCCGTACTTGTCTTTGTTGTCGTCCTTTCTTCCATCTGGCTCAGTGCGGAAAGTGATGTCGCATCTTCGGTCAAGGGCAATCTTGCTGCGATACATATCGGCACTGAGGATGTCTTCATAATGCTCCTGGCTTCTATGCTCCCGCTTTCTGTCCTGAGGTACTTTAATGCAGCTGGATCCATCACATACGCGTTCATGGGGGCGATGGCAACTGTTGCTTTCATTCGCGCTGACGGCGTGCTTCCTCAGCCGGGATCTGTTCTTCCTGTTCTGGTCGCTCCTATATTCGCCTTCGTTCTCTCAGCTTTGTTCAGATATATTCTCAAGTCTGTTTTCTCGCGTGTAAGGCTTCATATGATAAAGCTGTCGTATTATATGCGGCATGCTGTCATAGTCGGGCTTGTCCTCACGGCATTTGCATTCGGGCTGAATTGGGGAGGACTTCTGAACGGCTTCATCGAAGCTCAGGAACATGGATTTGCCGAGACCGGGGTAGTAATGACGCTGGTCATCCTGCTTCTTGTGGGGTTTATGAGCAAGCGTCCTGTCGCCAATGATGAACCAAACGGACTTTTCGCAGAGTTTTCGATATATGCTGTGGTTTCTGTGGGCTTTTCGGTAGCGGTCACTCTGATGTTCTTTTCGTTTGACCGTACAGCAGGACTTCTAGGACTGCAACCGATGCCGCTTTCTGTTTCTTCCTTGGTCTTTGCTGCCGTGGCAGGAACGGAGCTGGTCCAGAAATCACGTATGATTGAAGATGACGAATACGTGAAGGCCGGGATATCCTTAGTGGCGGCTCCCTTTGGAGCTATTGTCCTGACATATGGCTTTCTGTATGTTACCGGAACTGACGCGGACGGTCAGATGGCTGATTTCATCATAATGGCGGCTGCTATCATTATCCTCATAGCCCTGGCGTTTGCAGGTTATGTGAAGGCTCAGCGTAAGGCCGGAGAGGCAACTGACAGGCTGGTTTATATCCAGCAGCAGCAGATATATGAGCACAGCCGTGCGTTGAACGACATGGAGCTCAAAGTCGTGCTTTCTGAGAATCAGGCCCTGCATAATGCTGTGGAACAGAAGAGGCAGGAGGTGATGAACGTAGCATTGAGCATTGTCGAGCAGAAAGAGTTTCTGGAATCTTTGGATGATATGGTCAGGCGTATGGCCAAGACTGATGACCCCAAGGAAAAGGACCGGCTCATAGCTGAACTGGGGTCAGCGCTCAAACAGAGACTGTCATATGACCGCGATGTGGATTCGCAGTATTTCTATGCGCAGGCAGAGTCGCTTCATGAGGATTTCAATGCAAAGCTGTCAGAGAATTTCCCAAACATGACCCAGCAGGAAAAACGCCTTGCTACCTTGCTCAGACTGGGATTTTCCTCAAAATATATTGCAACACTTATGAACATAACCCCGAAAAGTGTGGAGATAAGCCGATACAGGCTTCGTCAGAAGCTCGGCCTTGCCAAGGGGGATAATCTGGTGAATTTTATAAAATCGATATAAACTATTATTAATTAACACATTAACCATTAAACCTTACAGACAATGAAAAAGGTATTTTTAGTTTCGCTTTTCGCGCTTTTTGCGTCGACTGCGGCGTTCGCTCAGGAAACTGAAGTGAACCAGTATGGTCAGAAGGTGAACTCCTATCCGGTTGATGCAACCGTGCAGGACGGTATCCTTGTGTTCCAGAACAAGAACCAGAACTACAAGATGTGGTTCGACGTACGTGTTCAGGGAGATGCAGCCGTTTTCTTCGGCTATGACAAGAATCTGACCCAGATCGGTAACGGCATGAACATCCGTCGTGCACGTTTCGCAGTGAAGGCTCAGCTTGACAAGAACTGGTATGGTGAGCTCGACACAGACTGGACCAGCGGTACCCCTGAGATCAAGGATGCTTACATTGGCTTCACAGGAGTGAAGGGTCTCGAAATCAAGGTCGGTAACTTCAAGGAGAACTTCTCTATCCAGAGAAATACAACATCACGTTACCTCCAGTTCATGGAGCGTCCGATGGTGACTTATCTGGCTCCTTCACGTCACCTTGGTATCAATGTGAAGTATTCGATGCCTGCTCTCTGGGTGAGTGCCGGCGCGTTCGGTCCTGCTCTCGAGGATGCTGAGACTCATGCAGCCATCGAGGATGGAAACAAGGACTACGGTCTGAACTGCGGTATGTCTTACACCGGTAAGATCGTTTACCGCCCTCTTCATAAGATGAAGGACGCTTCTCTGCACATCGGTGCTGCCGTTTCTTACAGAAATCCTAAGACTTCATCGACAGACGGTTACAATGCAGTACGCTACAGCACTCGTAACACCACATCTGTAAACCGCAAGAAGTTCCTCGATACAGACGCCATCAAGTATCTCGACCATGAGCTTGCATGGACTGCTGAACTTGCAGGTCACTGGAAGGGTCTCCGTTGGGAGGCAGCTTACATCGCACGTCTTCCTTACGTGGATGCATCGAAGAGCCAGATCACTGATATCAAGCCAGCTTGGGGATGGTACGTTCAGGCAGGTTACCTTCTCTTCGGAGGAAGCCAGAACTATGATGCAGGCGGAGCAAAGTATACCCGTATCAACGCAGCCAAGGGTTGGGGAGACATCGAACTTTGTGCACGTGTCGAGTACTGCGACCTCAACATCTCACCATACTGCATGGGAGGTTCTGCATATGCATACTCTCTCGGCCTCAATTTCCACGTGACAAAGAACGTGAAGTTCGTGATCAACTATCAGTACAACGACAACGACATCTTTGCTAACGGTAAGGGTGAGCAGGACGGAACAGACAAGACTGCAAAGGGTCCTTACAGAACAGGTTATGATGCAGCAGGCAACGTGACTTACTATCCTGGTGACATCGCAGCTGACAGCAAGAGCAAGGGTATCGACTACCATATGCTCGCATGCCGTTTCCAGGTAGCATTCTAATGCCCCTGTAAATGACACACTGTCATTTCGACCGAACTATATTCTGTCATTTCGACCGAACGAAGTGAGTGGAGAAATCTATAAACCAAAACAAATATCAACCAATTTAAAATTAAAACATCATGAAAAAGTTTTTTGTATTCGCAGCAGCAGCTGCTTTCGCATTCTGTGCATGTGAGAAAGACAACACAGACAAGGTTCAGGGTAGTGGTAACGAAGGTGGCGCTGATAAGGTTTCAGGCCTCGTTCTCAACGAGCTTTCAGGCGCTGACAAGTTCATCGAGCTTTACAACACTACTGACAAGGAGATCAACCTTGACGGTGTTTACCTCGTGAAGTACGACTCAACAAAGGAAGGTGGCAAGAGCACTACATGGACTGGTAAGGGCGGTATCAAGATCGCTGCCAAGGGTTTCGTAGTTCTCGAGAGCTCAGACCTCGCTGACGAGGCTGAGGGTGGTGATCCAGCATACAAGTATGAGAGCGCAAACCACGTGTTCAAGGGTGGTCTCTCAGGAAAGAAGAACGTGTTCATCGAGCTCTACAGCGCAGATGACGAGAAGCTCAGCGAGTTCAAGAGAGGTGAGGAAGGTGCAGGCTGGAACCAGGTCTCTGGCTTCAACAACGACAAGAAGCACACATTCTCACGTGTACCGGACGGAACAGGTGAGTTTGTATACGCTGACCCTACCAAGGGCGCTGCAAACGGTGCAAAGGTTGCTGATATCGAGCAGACTCCTGAAATGTAATTCTTCCCCGATAGAATCATAACGAACTATGGCAGAATTGAAAATCGGCGAGATCTCGAAGCCACGCTTCGAGTTCCGCTCTTTCGGACAGTGCTTCTGTGAGGCACACAAGAGAATGGCTCGTCTTTCCGTTCCTGTACCTGAAAAGGTATGGGAGCGCGAAAGCGACGAGATCTACATCATCTCCCGCAAGAACGACATCAACAACACCAAGATCCGTAACGGAAAGATGGACATCAAGACTTATGTCCAGACAGTTGACGGCCTCGAGCAGTGGAACCCTCTGATGAAGGGTGAGTTCCCTATTTCTCGTGCAGTGCTTGAGAACGAGGTTTTCCCTGCATTCATGGTAGAGATGCCTGCTCTTGACAAGGATGAGTACACTTATGACGAGTTCATCGCTATGGTGAAGGCTAACCCTGATCTCGCAGCTGTACGCGTGCACAAGCAGCGTTTCGGCTACATGGTGAACGACACCATCTGCGAGGTAGGAAACGTTCTCATCAACGGTGCGAAGGTGGTTACCATCAACTCTGAGTCTACTGAGATCGAGGACATCAAGAAGACCATCGCTGACTGCGGTCTCGAGGGTGTTGAGAACATCAACTATCTCCAGGCTATCAAGCGTGTGATAGGAATGTCTGACAAGCCACTTGCAAACGAGTAGTATCATGGCACAGGAAATCGAAAGAAAATTCTTGGTTGCAGGCGACTTCAAGCCGTTTGCAAAGAAGGCGACCCGCATCACTCAGGGTTACCTCAGCTCAGTTCCTGAGCGCACAGTACGCGTTCGCGTAAAGGGCGAGAAGGGATTCATCACCATCAAGGGTATCGGCTCTGAGAGCGGCGCAAGCCGTTTCGAGTGGGAGAAGGAGATTCCTGTAGCAGAAGTTCAGGAACTTCTGAAGATCTGCGAGCCAGGCGTGATCGACAAGACACGCTACCTCGTTGAGGCTGGTGAGCACACTTATGAGGTGGACGAATTTTACGGTGACAACGAAGGCCTTACAGTGGCTGAGGTTGAGCTTTCTTCTGAGGACGAGGCTTTTGTAAAGCCTGAGTGGCTCGGTGAGGAGGTTACCGGAGATGTGAAGTACTACAACTCTATGCTTATGAAGAACCCATATAAGAATTGGGCGAAGTAAATATTGTTAAGATTTCTCGACTCACTTCGTTCGCTCGAAATGACAGTGGGACGCTCGAAATGACAGTGGGACACTCGAAATGACAGTATGATACTTTAAGTGTCATTTCGAGCGAGGCCGTAGGCCGAGTCGAGAAATCTTTAAAAACTAAACACCATGACCGACAAGAATACAGAACTTGACCAGCAGCAGGAGTTCGATCCGCTGGATATGAATAATTATAAGGTAGAGAAGCTGCCTAAGATGCAGAAATCCGGCTTTGAAAAGTGGATGGCCCGTCTTGGTCTTCCATTGTCAATAATCGCTTTCGTGCTGTTTATGTGCTTCTTGAAGATTCCGTTTATCGACAATCTCGAGAAAGTCGACCTCAGAGCAGGAAAGGACAGCACATTGGTACTTTCCGAAAAAGGACAGAAAGGCTATGATGGTCTTGTGAAAGGTCATGAAGACAAGCTGACCGAAAAGTATTGGAAAGAGCAGGGCTATAGCGCAGAGGATATTGCCATGTTCAAGAGCAAGAAAAAGGACAAGCCTGCAATTTCCGCTGAAGTGAAAGGCGAGATCAGTGTCAAGGCAAATGCGCAGGCAAAGGACGATTTCATGGCCAACAACTATGCTATGCTGGCTATCTTCATCGCTTCGGTCATCTTGTGGATAACCGAGGCCGTGCCTAGTTATCTGACATCCCTGCTGGTCATTCTCGCAATTGTTCTTTGTGGTATTGTGCCTCAGAAAGAGGCTTTTGCACAGCTCGGTCACCCTGTGATGTGGCTTAACATCCTTTCTTTTGTTCTTGCCAGCATGCTTGTCAAGACAAGGGTTGCAAAGAGATTTGCCCTATGGTTCGTACTGAAGTTCGGAAAGAGCGCATCCGGCATATTCTTCAGTTTTCTTGTTATCAATGTTGTACTGTCGATGTTCATTTCGGCTACAACGGTCAAAGCTACGATACTGTTGCCGATCTTCATGGTTATCGCTGCAATCTTCGGCGCGAGCCAGGGTAACAGGAACAATTTCGGACGTAACCTTGTACTTCAGAACCTGTTCCAGGTGAATATAGGCGCAAGTGCATTCATGACAGGTTCGGGAGCCAACCTGCTCGCCATCTCTCTCATGGTGGGAGCAACGGGAGCCTATACCGATATGTCATTCGGATATTCCGACTGGCTTATGGCAGGATTTCCTTTGGCTATGATTCTTCTCCTGCTGGGATGGTTCGTAGGCGTGAAACTCATCTTCCCTATGAAAAAGGAAGAGAAGGTTCCACAGCTGGAAGGCGGTATGGTCCGACTCCGTTCAGAGCTGGAGGCAATGGGAAAGATGAGCTTTGAAGAGTTCAAGACCATAGCGATCTTCGTCGGTGTGCTTGTGCTTTGGGTTACCAAAAGCTGGCATGGGATCGATGAGACTACGGTAGCATTCATAGGTGCAATTATAGCGCTTTTCCCTCATGTAGGAGTAGTCAAGTGGAACGATGTCGACATTCCATGGCATCTGATGCTGTTCTCTGCCGGAGCCTATGCCCTGGGTTCAGGTCTTAATGCCACCGACCTTCCGAACATCGCAGTCAGTGCAGGTATGGATTCTCTCGGCATCACTGCCGACACTCCGTTCATTGTCCCATATCTTCTGATGACCGGACTCATGCTCTTCAGTGCCTTGATCTTCCAGTCGAAGAACATGAGGGCACTGGTGTTCATCCCGATAGCTCTCGGTGTCGAGACAAAATTCGGATATCCGCCACTCAGCCTTGCGTTCCCTGTGGCACTTCTGATCGAACATGTCTACGTGCTGCCGTTCAACAGCAAGCCGGCAGCGCTGCTATATACTACAAACCACTACAGCTGGAGCGATACCTTCAAGTTCGGTATCACCATGATGCTCATCGCATGGGTTATGATCGTGATCTGGGGACAGACCGTCCTCCACTGGCTCGGTTATACTCCAGGCTTATTCTAACCTCCCTGTCATTCTGAGGAGCGAAGCGACGTGAGGATCTGAATTATGATAAAGATACAGGCAAAGAAGCATGACAATTTTTCCGTTGAATTCAAGTTCGGATTCAACTGTACCAACGACGGAGTCCGCGATGACTTTTCGGTCAACGCGTGGATGTTCGTGCCTAACAGCTTGGATATCAACGAAGAAGTCTATGGCAAGAAACAGTTCTATCGTGACATCAAATCCAATGTAAGGCTCATCACGCCGTCCTATCTTCTGCGCGAGATTGCAGCAGATGACTCCAAGCCGCTGTCATTGCTGAAGACTGCCATGGAAAAGCTGGCGGTGTCTCAGAGGGAATCATATAAGTCTGAGTATGAGTACCATCTGAAGATGTTTGCCGCCATCTTCAAAAGTGCCATTCGCAATCAGGCTACCCATCTTCGAAATGCCCGGTCCCTTGCCGATGCATCGTATCTCGTAGATGAATATCTTGTCAATTCTGAAGTCATCCTGAAGAAGTTCCGTGCGTTGTATGCCATAATAGACGTTCCGTCAGTGTCTGACCAGACCAGGAGCTACTTCCGTCTATGTGATGAGTTCATCACCCATATAGTTGAAATCCAGACCATAAGGATCGTTCGTAGGATAGATGCTTCTGCACAGACTCCTGAAGAACTTGCCCTGAGGGAAAGATTTGCACAGACTGTCATGGCTCAGCGAGAGTATAAGAAACGTATGGGCTATGATGTCCTCAATGGAGAGGTGAACCATGACAGGCGTCTGGTCCATCATCGTGGAATGCTGAAGAAATTCATCGAGAGCGACCTTTACATCAACCTTCATAAGAAGAAGGACGGAGTCGCGGTAGAGCAGATCCTGTACAGTATCGCTGCTGGAGTTGCGATGATATTTGCTACCGGCGTAGCATGGTACACCCAGATGAAATATGGCAACATCACATGGCCCCTCTTCGTCGTCCTCGTGATAAGCTATATGCTCAAGGACCGTATCAAGGAACTGATGAGATATTACTTCGCCCATAAGCTTGGAAACAAATATTTTGACAAGAAGGCTGTGATTTCCATCGGAGACCGGAGAGTCGGAGTGCTGAAGGAGGGGTTTGACATCATCTCATACGACCGTATGCCGCAGGAGGTCAAGGATATGCGTGAAAAGTCCTCGTCGATAGCGGATGAGACGCGGATATTTGAAGAGAAGATACTTCTGTATCGTAAGCATCTTACCATTGATGACAAGGCCCTGCAGGGAAATGCAGATTATCCGTTGGATGGCATCAATGAGATCATGCGTCTGCATCTTACGAGATTTGCCCAGAAGATGGACAACCCGACAGTTCCGATAGATACCTTTGATGCAGATGGCAATGTCATTACAATCCAGGTTCAGAAGAGCTATTATATCAATATAGTGTTCCAGCTGCAGCATGATGCCAAGGTGGAATATCACCACTTCAGAATCACTATGACCAGAGATGGAGTGCTGCATGTTGTTGAAATGTAGGTTTTACCATATAATTATAAGAAAAAATGCTTAAATTCGCCAAGTTGGAATTTAAGCATTTTTTATATGAAACTCTTAAGGAAAGATCGTGGTTACAAATGGGGATTCAGCAATGTCGGAGGAGTCCCTCGCGTAAAGATTGCGTCAGGTGCGGATATCGCACATCTGTCGGAGCTTGATCCGAAGCTTTGGACAGTTCTGTCATGTCCTGTAAAAGGTCTTGAAATATCAGACAACAGTCTTAAGTATGTGGATGCCGACGGAGACGGCAGGATAAGGATAAATGATGTCGTTGCGACGTCTGAATGGCTTACAGGAGTTCTTAAGGATCATGATCTGATCTTGAAGGGATCTGATTCGGTTGATATTTCTCAGATTAATGTCGAGACAGAAGAAGGGCGTAAATTATATGCTTCAGCAAAGCAGATTCTGAACAATCTGGGCAAGGATGGCGGTGTTGTCACTTTGGCAGATGCAACTGATGTTGCAGCAATTTTTGCAAAGACAAAATTCAACGGTGATGGCGTCATAATCGAGGATTCTGCTGATGATGCTGATGAAAAGGCAGCTATCGCTGCAGCAGTGTCTACTGTTGGAGGCGTAATGGACAGGAGTGGAGTGCTTGGTGTCGATGCTGCAAAGATCGAGGCGTTTTATGCGGCTCTTGCCGCGTATGTCGCATGGTGCGACGCTGCTGTCGAGGCTCCGTTCGGAGCTGATACAGATGCTGCTATCGCAGCTTATAATGCATTGGATGCCAAGATAAAGGACTTCTTTGTGCGTTCTAAGCTTGCAGCTTTCTCTCCTGACAGCACAGCATCTCTGGATGTACAGACATCTTATATCCAGGCCATCAGTGCTGACAACCTGACAGGAAAGACAGAAGAGATCGCCTCATATCCTATTGCAAGAGTTACCGGAAAGGTTGAGATAGATCTTGCCGAGCCTGTAAACCCTGCATGGGCATCACAGTTCGCTTTGCTCAAATCTGTAGCCCTCAAGGACAAGAAGGCGCTGACAGAAGAAGACTGGAATGCTGTAGGCGCTCAGTTTGCCGCATATACGGCATGGAAGAATGCCAAGGCTGGAGCAGAAGTGGAAGGGCTTGGTATCGATGCCATCCGTTCGTTCATCGCCCAGGATAAGAAAGCCGCTTTGCTGGAACTTGTGGCAAAGGATGCCGCTCTCGCAGAGGAGGCCGGCAACATAGAGTCAGTCAATAAGTTCCTGCATCTGATGCGTGACTTCTACAGACTCCTCAGGAACTTCGTCACTTTCTATGATTTCTATGACAGGGATAAGAAGGTTTCCGCTATCTTCCAGTCCGGAACACTCATCATCGACCAGAGAGCATGCCGTTTCTGTATGAAGGTGCTGGATATGGCAAAGCATAATGCAACTGCTGCTCCTAGCGGAATGTATCTGCTGTATTGTGATTGTACCACAAAGGCTAAGCCTGGTACGTTGCAGATTGTGGCAGCTATGACAGTTGGTGAAATAGGTGATCTGTTCGTCGGCAAGAATGCTCTTTACTATGATAATGACGGAGTTGAATGGGATGCGGTAGTAACCAAGATAGTTGACAATCCTGTAAGCGTCGGTCAGGCGTTCTGGTCTCCATATCGCAGGATGGCAACGACCATCGAGAACCTCATCAGCAAGAAGGCTGCTGAGAAGGATGCCAAGATGATGGAAAAGGCGAATGCCCAGATCAATTCGGCTCCTGACGCTTTGGCCAAGCCGGCAGCTCCCGCTGATGCAGCGGCACCTGCCGATCCGGCTGCTGCTCCGGCCGCTCCTGCAGCAAAACCGCCGTTCGATATCGCAAAATTTGCCGGAATATTCGCAGCCATAGGTATGGCTCTCGGTATGATAGGCTCGGCTCTCGTTGCGCTCTTTACCGGACTTGCAGCTCTCAAGTGGTGGCAGCTGCTGATGGTCTTTGTAGGATTGATGCTCATGATTTCAGGACCTTCCATGGTTCTTGCATGGCTGAAGCTCCGCAGACGTAGCATCACACCTCTGCTCAATGCAAACGGTTGGGCGATAAATGCTTCATCCAAGATCAGCATACCGTTCGGTGAGACCCTTACAGATATGGCCAAGTTCCCTAAGGCTAAGCTTAAGGATCCTTTTGCCAGGAAGATGGCAGCATGGAAGAAGTGGTGCATAGCCCTGTTCTGTGTCGCTGTTGTATTCGTCGGCCTGTGGATGTTCAATCTGCTTGCCAAGATTGGCCTGCCTTCGCCACTTGATTGCTATAAAGAAAAGGCGAAAGTTGAGTCAGTGGAGGTAGATGAGACTGTAGAGGTAGATGAGACTGTAGAGGCTCCTGAAGGTGAGGGAGACGTCGTTTCGGCTGGTGATGCTCCAGGTGAAACTATCTAATAGATGTTAAATTCTTAACTCATAATATTATGAATATCTTTAAAAATTGTATGAAACTGGCAGCGGTCGTTGCTGCAGTTATGTTCATCTCTGCTTGTGGAGGTGGCGACAAGAAGAATGTAATGGTTACACAGGCGTCTGAAGGTAATATGGTTCCAAGTGGCGCGTTTATGGCGGTTAAGCTCAGCCCGGAGCAGCTTTGGAACAAGGCTTTTGGGGATAAGTATTCATCAGCATCTATGATGATGCTTCAGTATAAAGAGGATTTGAACTACAGTCTATATAAAATGGGTGAACTGGGAGATAAATTCGCTGATATTCTTGAGGATCCTGCAAAGTCCGGTGTATCTATGAAGAAGCCGATTGTTCTCTCGATTGCAGACAAATCGCCAGATCTGGGATTCGGTGATGATGCACCTTTTGACGAGATCTGTCTGGTTGCGATGCTTGATGATAGAGATGCATTTGCAGATGTAGTTGAGACTGTGAAGGATTTAGCTGATGAAAGGGGAGTATCATTCTCTAAAGATGTTGTAAATGATACATATACATACTATCAGTTGGATGCCAGGACAATGTATTTCGATATTGCAATTGCAGAAAATTCCGCAGTTGTACGTATCAGCATCAGTGATGGAGACGTGAAGACAAGCATGCTTGAACTTTTTGCTGATGATTCATCTGAAGGTAAGGAGGCATTCTGCAGATCGGCAAGCGATCTTGCGCTTTGGTTAGATATGGAAAATTTGATGGCGTTGATTGAATCTGCCGCTGATCTCGATCTGGATGAGGCTCCGGCTCAGCTTGCTGAAGCTATGGAACTCCTGAAGAAGTCTTCTATTGTTGCTGATCTTACTTTCAAGGATGGTGAGACCCTTATTCAGTTAGAGGTCTTCGGCTCAGAGGAAATGAAGGCGAATGCCATGAAGTATAATGGGGAATCTACAGGCAGGTATTTCGAGTATATGCCTGACAATTCCGTTATGGTTGCCAATGTCGCCATGAAGGATCTTGACGGGCTGATTGATGAGCTTAAGAAGGACAGCGATTTGAAATCTTACTTCAAGATGTTCGAGGCAGAGGGCATTGATGATGACTTCTACAAAGGTCTGCCTGGTCAGGTTACATTTGCCCTCTGTGCAGATGGCATCGATCAGCATGATGTTCCTGGTTTCTGTGTTGCTCTGGAGTGTGATGAGAATGTCTGGGCATTCGTGGAAGAAAAACTGATGGATGTTGCAGAAAGCTTTGGCGAAAATACATATGTAATTGATGATCAGGTTCTTGTGTCATATGCCAATAATACGTTGACTATTATCAACGATATTGCATATTCAAGTCTATATACTTATGGCTCTTTCGAGAATGATCCGTTGGCTGAAGATATCGCGAAAGGTGGTTTTGTGATCGATATAGCTACTCTGCCAGGCAGTCTTCTTGATTCGTTTGCCTCGGATGAGGTTGCATATTACATGACAGGACGTGATCTTCTTGAGTATTTCAGCTCTGCTGTAATCACAGCTTCTGACGATCACATGTCTGCAACTATTACCCTGAATATGAATGACAGAAGGCATAATCTGCTTGAAAAGGTTTTGAATTTTGTTGCGGAAAACTACTAGCAGATGCATTCCATAAGATTAAAGGGTGTAATACCGAATGTCTTTAATAGTCTTGTGCCCACAGATCCGGTCTCGGATGTCTGGGGCACAGACCTTTTATTTGAGAAAGGACAGACTTATCTTATAAAGGCAGCATCCGGACGTGGAAAGTCATCCCTTTGCAGCTATATATATGGTCTGCGTGATGACTATGAGGGACAAATCACTTTTGATGACAAGCCTGTTCCCCCGGTAGATTCTTCAAAATGGAATGGTTTGAGACAAAACGAACTTGGGGTTCTTTTTCAGGATCTGAGACTTTTCGGAGATCTCACAGCTGTTGACAATGTCATGATCAAGGCATCGCTGACATCTTTCTGTGATGAAAAGAAGGCTGTAGAGATGCTTTGTGAACTAGGTCTGTCAGACAGGCTTGACAGGCCTGTACGCCTTCTGTCGTTCGGCCAGCAGCAGCGTGTTGCGTTTGTCAGGATGCTTTGCCAGAAGGCAGATTTCTGGCTTCTGGATGAACCGGTCAGTCATCTGGATTCGGCAAATGCTGCCATAATGGTACAGATGCTGGAAAATGAAATACATCAGTCCGGAACTGGGCTGATAGTTACTACTATAGGACATGACCTTCCGTACGGTTATGATAAAGTGTTGATGCTATGAGACTTTTATACAGACTATTAAGGAAAAACATAAGTTTCTGGCAGTTGACCGGATTTGCAGTTGCCAACCTGGTAGGAGCTGTAATCGTACTGTTTGGCATACAGGCCTATAAGGATGCTTCTTCAGTGATAAAGTCTCCGGACAGTGTTCTGGGCAACAATGTATTGGTACTGAGCAAGCCAGTGTCTTCTGTGACTACTCTCGCTGGAGCGCTCGGCGTCAGTGCACCTACATTCTCAAAGTCGGAAATAAATGAGATCAGTGAAGTAGAAGGCGTTAATTCCGTTGCGAAGTTCCGTCTTGCGCAGTTTCCTGTATCTGGAGGTATCAGCTATGCCGGTTTCAATCTTTCGACAGAGATGTTCGTAGAGTCAGTCCCGGATGAATATCTTGATGTGGATAAGCAGGAATGGAGTGCTGACGTTGATGGATATGTTGTACCCGTCGTGATCCCAAGGACTTATATCAATTTCTATAATTATGGTTTTGCGGCTTCTCGAGGTACTCCCCAGATAAGTGAATCCATATTTGAAATGGTTCCGTTCACTCTGGTTTTCAATGGTAGGGAGGGACGGAAAGTGTATAAGGGAAGGATCATCGGTCTTACCGACCGTATGAACTCCATCCTTGTCCCGGATGAGTTCCTCAAGGAAGCAAACCGTAGGTTTGCGGTGGAGAAGGAGAAGGATCCTACACGTGTCATTGTTGAGACCGGGTCAGCATCTCCTGAAGTGCTGATGGATTTCATCAACGAGAAGGAATATACTATTGAAGGTGGAGATAAGGATGCAGTGAGAATGCTGGCTATAGTGAGGACAATCATTTCTATAGTTGTAGCCTTAGGTCTGCTGGTGTCGTCTCTGGCATTCTTCCTCCTTCTTATATCGATTCTTCTGCTTATCGAGAAGAACCGCTACAAGAACGATACGCTCCATCAGCTCGGTTATTCCGACAGGACGATTGCGCTTCCTTATCAGACTGTTGCACTCGGAGTTGACTTTGCAGTCTGGTTTGTGGCAGCCATTATAACGCTGCTGGTCTATCCTGTCGTCACGTCTCTTATGAAGACCATCAGTCCGGGCTTTGAATCGTCCGGACCGTGGCTGATAATCCTTTCGTCTTTGGGGTTGTTTGTGCTATTCTCGTTGATTCACATCATCCTCATAAGACGCAAGATAAGATCTTGAGCAGGGGGGAGGTCATTTACGCTTTCCTAGTTCCTTATCAAGGTATAGCAGACCTGCCTCACCTGTAGCCTTAAGCTTGTCGACGATGCCTCCGAAGAGCGTTTCCTCTTCGACCTGCTCGTCGACAAATACCCTGAAGAAATTTTCAGTCGCATAGTCCTGCTCCTCAATGGCATGCAGGACTATTTTGTCTATCATCTTGGAGACCATCTTCTCCTGACTGAGCGAGTGTTCGAACACTTCCAGCACAGATCCCCATCCTTCCGGTACGAGGTTTATCATCTGAAGCTTCACCTGCCCGCCTCTTTCTGTCAGAAAATCCGCCATCCTCATGGCGTGCTCCCTTTCTTCTTCAGAGTGGAGTTTCATCCAGTGTCCGAATCCGTCCCATCCCTGATGTTTCAGGAAATATGCCATCTGGAGGTAGAGGTTCGATGACCACAGCTCGGCAGTGATCTGGTCGTTGATGACCTTTTGCAATTTACTTGTAATCATGTCTATCTGTTTTAAAGTCCGACAGACCTATTGCAAGAGAAATGCCGTATTGTGCGCCACTGTTTTTTGTGGCGCGTAACTCGCTATGTAGCAACTCTTTAAATAGAGCTGCGTGCCGCCAAAAGGGAGCACGCAGTGTTCGGTAAAGTGTTGCTGGTCAGTGGATTGTGCGCCACTTAAATCTGGATGCCGTTGAGGAGTACCTTCTCGATTACCGGAGTCTGGTGGCTGTACGGGATGAAGGCGAGGGATGGGACCGGCCTGGTGATGATCAGGTTGGCTTTCTTGCCGACCGTGATCGAGCCAAGGCAGTCGCTTACGCCCATGGCGTAAGCGGTGTTGATGGTGCAGGCGTTGAACGCCTGCTCCGGTGTGAGGCGCATCCTGATGCAGCCGAGCGCCATGACGAAACGCATGTTTCCGCTCGGGCTAGAGCCCGGGTTGTAGTCCGAGGCAAGGGCTACAGGAAGCCCGGCCTCGATATAGCCTTTGGCATTGCCGAAAGGTATGCCCAGGAAGAATGAACATCCCGGGAGCATGGTAGGCATGGTACAGCTTCCGCGCAGTGCTTCTATCTCAGCATCAGTAGTCTTTTCGAGATGGTCCACCGAGAGGGCGTTGTATTTTACTCCGACCTGTACGCCACCAGATACTTCGAGTTCATTTGCATGGATCTTAGGCGTGATTCCGTATTCTGCTGCCTTTTTAAGTATCTTTTCAGTGTCCTCGACTGTGAAGAAGCCCGCGTCGCAGAACACGTCGACGAAATCAGCAAGGCCTTCTTCGGCTACCCTTGGCAGCATTTCGTTACATACGAGATCGACATATTCGGACTGCCTGCCTTTGTAGGCGCGACCGACAGCGTGCGCGCCAAGGAAATTGGCCTTGACCGTGATCGGTGCAGTCTCCTTGATGCGCCTTATCACTCGTAGCATCTTGAGCTCATCTTCGACTGTAAGACCATAACCGCTCTTGATTTCTACGGCTCCGGTACCCATGGCCATGATTTCGCGCACGCGGACCATGGACTGCTCGTAGAGCTCGTCCTCGGAGGTCGCGTGCAGCAGGTCGGCGGAATTGAGGATTCCGCCGCCGCGTGCGGCTATCTCCTCGTAAGAGAGGCCCGCGATCTTGTCGCGGAACTCGCCGTCGCGGCAGCCGGCGTATACGATATGCGTATGGCTGTCGCAGAAAGCCGGCATCACAACCCCTCCTTTTGCGTCGATTACTTCGCAATCGACGCAAATCGCTTCGCGCTGTCTACCCCCCTGCACCCCCGAGGGGGATGTCCGGCCACTCACTCCGTTCGGGTCGGGTGTCATCGCTGCTTCGATGTTCTCCGAACATCTCGCTGACGCGAGTGACACTGCGGCTGAAGCCGCAATCGCTTCGCTTAAAGGTTCGGGCATATCCTGACCAAATTCTGTGATGATGCCGTCTTCGATCACCAGGTATGCATTCTCGATGCACTCAACGGTGTTCATCTCGGCGCCCTCAAGCTTCAGCTTTCCCTCCGGCAGGATTCCCGCCAGGGTTCCTATGTTGTAGATTATTGTCTTCATATCCTATTTCTTGATTATCCATTCTCCGTTGTGGTTGTGTGTCGCTAACTCAACACATGACACTATGCAAATATACAATTTCTTATTTTATTAGTGTGCACGGTGGGCAAAATCGCCGACCACCGTGCACGGTGATATAAGATATATGCATTCAGAAGCCCCATATTTGTGCACGGTGGTAAGGATAAATGACTACCGTGCACGTGCATGCGCTTTATTAATACTATTTTTTTTGTATGCAGTTGGAAATCTCGCGATGTTTTTGCTAAATTTGCATGAACATAAAAAGACTGCCTATGAAACATTGCGTATAATTTGATACGCACATTACATATTGGAAAAGCATTTTAGCTTTATTCTGTCCTCTAAAGTTTGGCGACTAAAAGAATCAACAGAGATATAGCGAAAGTGCTCGTGCATTATGCACGGGCTTTTAGTTATTCTGTTGATGGGTTACGCCAAACGCCTTGAGGACGATAAACTGAAAGTTCCGTGCTTTTTTGTGTGCTTATCCCTCATCTGTATCACATTTCAGGAACATCCGGAGTAACCGAAAATCCGTTAAAGAGTAGGTCAATAACCAATATAGAATACGATAACGAAAAACAGTGGTGTTTCTCTCTATGATGTGTTTTAATACAGTTATTCAAGCATCTTACATGTATAGAGAGATAGAGGTGAACCGTTTAAGTGACTATATGACACCAAAATTGAATTGTATTCCTTAATTGAATAAAATTAATAACTTATGAAAACAAGCTTTAAATTTTCAAGAGTAATAGCTCTTGTGATAGCAATTGTTGGCCTTGTGCTTACTACAACCTCTTGTGATCCTGAGAGTCTTGATGCATTTGTTGATGGATTCTATGATGGATATTATGGAACTTATGATAAAGCACAGTCTGCCCCTAATGGGATGGGTGGCATTGAGTCTCCTTCAGATGCGCACTAGTGATAATGCATGATGCACCAAACGTCCTGTTTGTAAAACTTTACCACAATATTGTTAGTGACCTTGATGCTTCTATTGAACTAAGCATGTTTTAATCGTTAAACTATATAATAATCGTCCAGAACTTTTGACGGACAGCATTGATAAATATGAAGAATATAGTTCTTTTACTTTTCTTGTGTGTAAGCGCAAGTGCCTTTCCTTCTTGTGAGAAATTAGGTTTTGAATCATTGCTCATAAGTGATTCAAAATCAATTGTAAGCACAAAATGGAAGCATGTTGAGTTTAATACTGATCTAGGAACAGTGCAATCTACGTTATCATTTTCTTCTTCGACTTTTTCCCTTTTCATAATTCAATCAGCAGGGACCAATCAGTTGTATAGTGGAAATTATGAATATAGTAAGGGGGCCGGCACGTTGTATTTGGATGGTGATAAGGCTTATGTCACAGTTTCTGGAAACTTTCTGACACTTTCATGGGGTGGTATAAATATTCAATTTACTAAAGAATAATTGCATTCTAAAAAATTGGGATGCGCTTACTACTTTTATTGTAGCCAAATTTCTTATTCAAGGGAAGCGTCTGACGTTTGGGCACGATGCCGTCTTAATGATAACATCGAGTCTTGTTGGGTTAGCCCACGTTTCCTTAGTTAAAAACTCTTGTGAGGGCTCACAAGCTAAAACTAATTACATTATGTTTCTTTCTACTCTTTTGATTTCTGCAATGGTGATAGTTAATGTTCCTGCAAGTGAGACTGTTATAGCAATCGAGTCACCTGCAACTGAAATGAGTTCTGCATCACAAAATGTAGTTTTTCGATCGACTCAGAAACTATCATCAAGTGATGGTCGTGAACTCTATTTCTACTCTAACGGTAGATGTGAAGGGTATGATGGTGATCGTCTAATGTTCTCTACAAGATATAAGATTATGGGTAATGAAGTGCGTCTATTGGATGAAAGAGGTAATACCGTATATAAAGGTACTATATCATGGAAAGTAAAAGGTAAGACTATAAATAGCGTTTCTATAGCAGGTACAAGATATTTTGCAAGATAGTGTGTTACGCTATATTTTGAAACTACTGCAAGCTAGATATAACTTGTCCTGGAGAATCGCTGATTTTCCAGGCAAAATGGTTAGCTTCAACTAGACCTTATATAAATACAATTAAACGAAGGCGACTAATAAGTGATTTAGTCGCCTTCTCTTCGTATTTATATAGATATGACGACAGTGGCGGTAGGGTAAGTTTGGCTTGGTTCCGTCGGAACAAGTTCCGATTCCATCCCTCCCACGACTACGTCGCGGGCCCCTCCCGTTCACGAGGCCCCGGGCGGCCACGCCATCCAAACTTACCCTACCGCCACTTCAGAGCATACACAATAGCCTTTTGCTATCATCTTTCTGATATTATGAGCGACAGCTATGGCAGCGAACTCTGCATTTACAAGTCGCTTACCTCTATAGCTGAACCTCTTGAAGTGATTATCATATTTGATCTGTCCGAACACGGCTTCCGGCTCGATCGGTCTCCTGCTTCTATGCATCAGTCCTTCGTCACTTGTCAGCAGTTCTCTGGCCATAGCACGGAGCTCATTGTTCAATGATTCTCGCATTGTATTTTCCTTTATAGCACATGCTTCTCAAAGGACATCTGGAGCAGTCTTTCGCACGATATACGCTCTTCGTCGACTCATATCCCAGCTCTGATTTCTCTTTGATTTGTTTTACAAACTCAAGATGTTGTCCCATAGGGCATACATAGAAGTCTAACTCCTTGTTATAGAACATATTCTCGATGAGGAAGGCGTTTTTTCTTCTCTTGCGCTTCATCTCTGCGTGGAACATGTTATACTTGACAAAAGGAGTTATCTGATTGGATACCATATATTCATAGTTCATCTCGCTGCCATAACCAGAGTCGGCGCAGACTGTAGAACTCTGCATGCCGTAACGCCCTGCAAACGATTCAAGGAACGGTATCATTGTTCCCTGGTCATTGGCCTGATGGTATAACCCGTAGTTAGTGATGAACTGATTCTCTGTGGCAATCTGGACATTGTATCCCGGCTTGGTCTGACCGTTGTTCATCGCATCCTCCTTCATTCTCATGAACGTAGCATCCTTGTCTGTCTTGCTGTAGCTGCCGCGTTCTCCGACAATATCAAGCTTCTCCTCGTATTCCTTCATCTTCGGAACAGACTCTTCCTTCACCTTGGTCACTTCCTCGCGTAACTTCTTGTCACTGATGCCTTTCTCATCCATCTGAGCAAGGATGTCATCAGTGCGCCTCTGCATCTCCTCCGCTGTCATCACATTGTCCGACTCATCCTTGAGCTCCATGTTGAGTACTCTTTCCGCTTCGCGAAGGATTGACTTCACCTTAAGATCCAGCTTGTCCTGATTGGTCTTGGCGGCCTTCTTCCAAACGAAGGTGTACTTGTTTGCGTTTGCCTCTATCTTGGTGCCGTCGATATACTGAACTTCAAGGCTGACGAACCTGGCATCAACAAGCATCTGTACGACCTGAGTGAAGATATCATCCATCACATCCGCCAGACGGTTCTTTCTGAACAGGTTGATAGTATTGAAGTCAGGACGCTGCATGCCGCTCAGCCACATGAAGTTGACATCGCGCTTGAGCAAAGCCTCCATCTTGCGTCCTGAGTGGATGTTCTGCAGATAGGCATACAGAATGACCTTCAGCAGCATGCGAGGAGCAAAGCTGCTTGCTCCGCCACCTTTATATGTGGCTTCGATTGCGCTGATGTCGAGATGCTCGACTATAGCATCAAGCACGCGTACCGGGTCATTTTCAGGAATAAAGTCACCGATACAGTGAGGAAAAAGAAGATTATCGTTCTGATTGTAAGATTTATATACTACCTTTGCCATGTCAGTCGGAGTTAAGGTTTTATTTTGATTTCGCACTTCAAATATAATAAAACTCCTTGACATTAACAATAGCTATTCCTTTGACTATCAAAAGAATAGCTATATTTTTATGCCGTATATTCAAGAGGGAGGATGGTAGTGATTGCGGAGGCGTGTCCACCCGCGGACACGGGCAGCGGGAGGGGCCCGACGGAGACAAGTGGTCGAAGACCACGCAGGAAACGTTGGGAGGGTCCGGAGTGAGCGGAGCGAACGGAGTCCTCCGCAATCACTATCATCCTCCCGGTTAAATAAAAAAAAGAGTGACTAATCAGTCATAAGACTTTTTAGTCACCCACTGTCATTTCTTTTTGTACATGTGATCCGATAAAATGACCACTAATATGTATTTGCTGAGAATGATTATCTCAAGAACTCCACCGAAGCCTCGATCAATGGGTGCATGTAGCGGTCGTCGTCGATGAATGGGACTACCTTGCGGTATTTTGCGAAGATCTTTTCGATCTCCCATGACGAACGGAGCGGACGGCGGAACTCGAAGGCCTGGGCTGCGTTGAAGAGTTCGATGGCGAGGACGCGCTCGGTGTTCTCGACGACGCGTACTAGCTTGGTCGCAGCGTTGGCACCCATGCTGACATGGTCTTCCTGACCCTGTGATGATGGGATGGAGTCAGCGGAAGCCGGCATGCAGAGGCCCTTGCTCTGGCTCACGATCGAAGCGGCAGTGTACTGAGGGATCATGAATCCGCTGTTCAGACCTGGCTTCGCAACAAGGAAGTTGGGAAGGCCGCGCTGTCCTGAGATAAGCTTGTATATGCGGCGCTCAGAAATGTTTGAAAGCTCAGAAAGCGCGATTGTAAGCATGTCCATAGGGATGGCGATAGGCTGGCCGTGGAAGTTTCCTGCTGAGATGATCAGGTCTTCGTCAGGGAAGACTGTAGGGTTGTCTGTCGCACTGTTGATCTCGATCTCGATCACAGACTTCACGTAACGGATAGTGTCCTTTGATGCACCGTGTACCTGAGGGATACAGCGGAATGAATAAGGATCCTGTACATGGACTTTCTTCTGCTTGATGATCTCGCTGCCTTCAAGGAGCTGACGGAAGCGTGCTGCAGTCTCGATCTGACCCTTATGGGCGCGTACCTCGTGCACCTGTGGATAGAAAGGCTCGATGCGGCCGTCATATGCCTCGAGAGACATTGCGCCGATCTTGTCTGCCCAGTCCGAAAGCCTCTCGGCCTGGATCAATGACCACACTGCATGGGCGCTCATGAACTGCGTTCCGTTGAGGAGCGCAAGGCCTTCCTTCGACTGAAGCTTGATAGGCTCCCATCCGAGTTCGGCCCATACGTCTGCGCTCTGACGGACTTCTCCTTTATAAACCACTTCTCCGAGGCCGATCAGCGGAAGGCACATGTGGGCGAGGGGAGCGAGGTCGCCGGAGGCACCGAGCGAACCCTGCTGGTAGACAACCGGAAGGATGTCGTTGTTGAACATGTCCATGAGGCGCTGCACTGTGATCAGCTGTACGCCTGAGTATCCGTATGAGAGGGACTGGACCTTCAGGAGAAGCATCAGTTTCACGATTTCTGGACGGACTGTCTCGCCTATGCCGCATGCATGGGACATCACGAGGTTGTGCTGGAGCTGCGAGAGGTCCTCTGCCGGGATGGTGATGTTGCAGAGCGAGCCGAAGCCTGTGGTCACTCCGTACACAGGACGGCCGATGTCTTCCATCTTGCTGTCCAGGAACTTACGGCATTTCACGATGGCTGCTTCGGACTCCTTGCTGAGCTCGAGCTTCTCGCCTTTGAGTATGATCTCGTTGACCTTTTCGATGGTCAGTCGCTTGTTGGAAATTGTATGTGTCATAACTATGGGGTAGATTTCTCCACTCGCTTCGCTCGGTCGAAATGACAATGGGCCTTGTCGGTCGGGATGACAATGGGCCAGCTGGTTGCCCTTTCGAGCGAGGCCATCAGCTGAGTTGAGAAATCCTTATTTTAAAATGTTTCTGATAAGTTGTTCATCTGCGATGTTCGGGAGGGTGACCTTCAGGCCCGGAGTGCGCTCCATTTCACGCCTGATGGCGTTCATCGCGCCCTCGTTGCGCGCCCAGCTGCGGCGTGCGATACCGTTGTTCACGTCCCACAGCAGCATTTCCTGGATATGACGGTCAGAGTCTATGCTGCCGTCGATGACCATGCCGAATCCTCCGTTCATCACCTCGCCCCAGCCTACGCCGCCGCCGTTGTGGATTGACACCCATGTGGCGCCGCGGAATCCGTCGCCGATGACATTGTGCACTGCCATGTCGGCGCAGAACTGCGATCCGTCATAGATGTTTGAAGTCTCACGGAACGGAGAGTCTGTTCCGGATACATCATGGTGGTCACGTCCGAGGACGATAGGAGCGGTGATTTCACCCTTGCGGATGGCTTCGTTGAATGCGAGAGCGATCTTTGTGCGGCCTTCGCAGTCGGCATAGAGGATGCGGGCCTGCGAGCCTACCACGAGATTGTTGCGGCCAGCCTCTTCGATCCATCTGATGTTGTCCATCATCTGGCCCTGGATCTCCTCAGGAGCCTGTGCCATGATCTCTCTGAGCACTTTTGCCGCAATTGCATCTGACTTCGCGAGGTCCTCAGGATTCTCCGACATGCAGACCCATCTGAAAGGACCGAATCCATAGTCGAAGAAGAGCGGTCCCATGATGTCCTGGACGTATGAAGGGTAGCGGAAGCGGCCGTCCTCGCGGAGGACATCGGCGCCTGCACGCGAAGCCTCGAGGAGGAACGCATTGCCGTAGTCGAAGAAGTACATTCCCTTGTCAGCCAGCCTGTTGACAGCTGCTGCATGTCTGCGGAGCGACTCCTGCACGCACTCCTTGAACTTCTCAGGCTCTTCTGCCATCATCCTGTTGGACTCCTCATATGAATATCCCACAGGGTAGTATCCGCCTGCCCATGGGTTGTGGAGCGATGTCTGGTCCGAACCGAGGTCCACATGGATGTCCTCGTCGGCGAGCCTCTCCCAGAGGTCTACGACATTGCCCTGATATGCTATTGATACGACTTCCTTGTTCCCGACAGCCTTGCGAATGCGTGGTATCAGCTCGTCAAGGTCTGTATGGATCTCATCCACCCAGCCCTGACTGTGTCTCTTGTGAGCAGCATGAGGGTTGACCTCGGCGCATACGCTGACGACGCCGGAGATCACTCCGGCCTTAGGCTGCGCGCCAGACATGCCTCCGAGACCTGCGGTCACGAACAGCATGCCCTTCATGTTCTCCTCAGTGCCTGCGAGTCCGCGTGCCTTGAGCTGCTTGCGGGCTGCGTTCATAACAGTGATTGTAGTTCCGTGTACGATGCCCTGAGGGCCGATATACATATAGGATCCCGCAGTCATCTGGCCATACTGCGATACTCCGAGAGCATTGAACTTCTCCCAGTGGTCCGGCTTTGAATAGTTCGGAATCACCATTCCGTTTGTCACGATCACGCGAGGAGCGTCCTTGTGGCTTGGGAAGAGTCCGAGAGGATGGCCCGAGTACATCACGAGGGTCTGCTCGTCGGTCATGGTCGCGAGATACTGCATCACGAGACGGTACTGAGCCCAGTTCTGGAACACGGCTCCGTTGCCGCCGTATGTGATCAGCTCGTGAGGATGCTGCGCCACGCGGTAGTCCAGGTTGTTCTGGATCATGGCCATGATCGCTGCAGCCTGCTTTGACTTTGCAGGATACTCGTCTATAGGACGTGCATACATCTGGTAGTCAGGACGGAGACGGTACATATAAATGCGTCCGTACTCCTTCAGCTCCTGAGCGAACTCGGCTGCGAGCTCTGCATGATGCTCCTGTGGGAAATATCTGAGGGCGTTTCGTATGGCCAGCACCTTCTCTTCGGCGCTAAGGATCTCCTTGCGCTTAGGTGCATGGCTCACTGTCGTGTCATAAGGCTTCGGCTTCGGAAGTACTGCCGGTATGCCTGCAAGTATGTCTTCGTGGAATGTCATATTTGAGTGTCGTCTAATTATTTGAATATCAGCTAGTTCCTTTCTTTTGCGTGCTCCCCTTTGGCGGCACGCACAGGTGGGAAAGCCGCTGGCTTTCAGCGCTTTATGCGCCACTATGCGATCTTTCCGTTGACGATCGCAAGGATCTCCGCTTCGGCGGCTACGGCCTGCGCTGCGATCTCTGCGGCTTCGGCGCAGAGGCGGCCGGCCGCTTCGCGGTCGGCCAGGCCGGCGGCGTTGATGCGCACGTTGAGCTGTGCTCCGAGCACAGCGCTGCGTGCCGCAAGTGCGCCGACGCCGGCATCGGATACCGATGCCGGATTGCCCTGCTCAGCCATCGCGCGTACAACAGGGAATACCTCCATTGCAGTCTTCATGGTCTTGAGAGGGACCTCTGTAGCATATAGTGTTGCAGCCTCCATTGCTTCGGCACGTGCCTTCTTCTCCTCCTCGGAGCCCTTCGGCATGCCTATAGCCGCCATGATCCTGTCGAATGCCGCTGTGTCCTCGTCAACCAGAGCGAGAAGCCTGCGCATCACGTCCTGACCCTTGTCGGCCCAGTAAGAGAACTCCTTCCAGCGTGCGTCCCAGCCTGCTTTGTGAGATGAAAGGTTTGCCACCATTGTTCCCAGAGCAGCTCCGAGAGCGCCCATATATGCCGAGATCGATCCGCCGCCCGGGGCAGGAGACTCCGATGCAGTCTCATATGCAAAGCCCTTGCAGGTCATGCGCACGAGTCTCTCGCGCGCAGCAGCCTCCGCCTCGTCCTCGATCAGATATTCGATTACCTTCTCAGCTGGGTTGAACGGCTTGAGGTCGTCAAGGCCCATTGACTTCACGGCGATCTTCATGATCTCCTCCTCGGCGATGCCGGTCGAGCGCTGCTGCTTCTCGAGGAAGTAGCGGCCGGCCTCGATAAGCGTGCGCTTAGGAACGAGACCTACGATCTCTGTTCCGGTCACGCGGAGACCGCGTGCCGCCGCCGCCCTGCACACCTCGTCAAACGCGACGTGCAGAGGAGTCGTGTTGATGTCTGTTATGTTCATTGACACCTGTGCGATGCCGTACTCGTCGATGTACCATCCGATGGCTTTGCAGCCCTTAAGCGTACCGGGAATCATCACGGTCTTGCCGTTCTCATCCTTCACGATCTTTCCGGTGATCGGGTTACCCTCTCTCTTCGGGCGACCCTTCTCGCGCACGTCGAACGCGATCGCGTTCGCGCGGCGGGTCGATGTCGTGTTCAAATTATAGTTCACGGCGATGAGGAAATCACGCGCTCCCACATTGGTCGCGCCTGCCTGTGCCGCACGCTCGGTGTATGAGCCCGGACCGAAATCAGGCTGGCGGTCAGGGTCTCCCATCTTCTCCGGAAGAGCCTCATATTCGCCGGCGCGGCATACCGCAAGGTTCTTGCGCTCAGGCTTCTGAGCGGCTGCCTCGTAGCAGTAGCACGGAATCTCCAGTTCGCTAAAAATGCGCTCAGCCAGCTTTATAGCCAGTTCAGCGCATTCTTGAAGTGTAATACCGGAAATAGGAATGAGAGGAAGTACATCGGTAGCACCTGAACGTGGATGGGCACCATGATGGTGTCGCATGTCGATGAGTTCGCCGGCACGCTTCACGCCCTGGAATGCAGCCTCAAGGACAGCCTCAGGGCTTCCCACGAATGTGACCACGGTGCGGTTTGTCGCTTCGCCCGGATCCACGTCGAGAATCTTGACTCCGCCAGCCTTCTCAATCGATGCCACGATAGAATTGATGACTTCCATGTTGCGTCCTTCACTGAAATTAGGAACGCATTCGATGATTCTTTCCATATCTGTATAATTGTCTTGTTTGTAAGCGATGTATTTTACAACCTATAAAGGTAGTGAGTTTACTGGAATTTCCCAAATCATCCTGCAAGGATGTGCTCGGTGGTCATTTTTGCCGACCACCGAGCACACTGATATGGCTCTGAGTGCGTCAGGAGGCCTGTAGCCGTGCTTGGTGGTCCCCTGTTTTGACGACCGGGCACATGTCCCATAATTTTGAACACTCAGAAAATTCAGTAACTTTGAAGAACTTTAAACACACCAAGCTATGAAAAGGTTCATATTGATGATCACATTTGTGATAATTGCGTCAACAGCTGCATCCGCTCAGGATGATTATGCCAAGAGAAAGGCCGAGGGGTACATCAGGGAGGCTGAATCATATCAGAGTAAGGCTGACAGCTATAGGCGTGAGGCTCAGTCTTATCTGAATGATGCAGCCAGATACCTTCGTGAAATGGAGTATTATAAGGACCGCAATGATCTGGGACGTGCTCAAACTCAACAGAAGTATGCAGATCAGGCCTTTGAGAATTGTCGTACAAAACTCAGATATGCAGCAGAATACGAAGATAAGGCGGCGCAATATTTACGCTGGGCTGCAGATGCTTTGAGGAAATGACCTTGACGTTTCCCAAGGGCATGTCAATGATGTGTGTCTGCTTTTGTCTTCAATACACAGACGAATTCGTAGCCGGAATAAGCGATCGTTATGCTACCGTCATGTTGTTCATTGTATGTCAAGCATGATTTTTCAACACTTTCAGCTCCGAGGTAGAAGTATATGATATCATCAAACAACTTCTCTACGTGGTCAATTCTGAAAGTCTGCTCACCGAATCGGAAATGTGTCGTTGATTTCAGGATTTCCCGGCATGGCCAGTTTTCCTCAAGAATTTCAGAATAGTTGTATTTTACTGATTTTATAATCAGCGTGTCAGTCTGCATCGGGGGTCTGAGCTGTGCGCTGCAGACGATGGCTGCAAGCAGAAAGCAGGTGATTAGGATGAACTTTTTCATTAAGTCTTAATTATTATTAAGATAGCAAAAATTCATAACTTTGGAGGAGTCTAAATTGTTTTGCTATGTAAGCGATGTATTTTACAACCTATAAAGGTAGTGAGTTTACTGGAATTTCCCAAATCATCCTGCAAGGATGTGCCTGGTGGTCATTTGAGCCTACTACCGGGCACGCTGATATGGCTCTGAGTGCGTCAGGAGGCCTGTAGCTGTGCTTGGTGGTCCCCTGTTTTGACGACCGGGCACATGTCCCATAATTTTGAATAGTCAGAAAATTCAGTAACTTTGAAGAACTTTAAACACACCAAGCTATGAAAAGGTTCATATTGATGATCGCATTTGTGATAATTGCGTCAACAGCTGCATCCGCTCAGGATGATTATGCCAAGAGAAAGGCCGAGGGTTATATGAAGGAAGCCGAGTACTATCAGGACAAGGCAGACAGTTACAGGAATCAGGCACAGTCTTATCTGAATGATGCCGCAGGCTATCTCCGTGAGATGGACTATTACAAGAAACGCAATGATCTGGACCGGGCGAAGACCCAGCAGAAATATGCGGAAAGGGCTTTCGAGAACAGCAGGACCCAGCTGAGGTATGCTGCCGAGGCAGCAGACAAGGCCGCCCAATATTATCAATGGGCGGCAGATGCCCTGCGGAAATAGATTTTGTGCTTTCCTTTCTGTTTAGTAACTTTGTTCAACATCCTGCAGACATTTGATTCGGATGTAGCTGATTTATTAATTTTAACACTATTTTTATTATGGGTTTTTTCAGTGAATTGATGGGCAATGCGTCAGAACTTGATTCTGCTGCTTTGAACCAGGAATTTAAGGACATAATTTGCGAGGGCGAAGAGATTGAATGTGGATTCAAGGTGCTCCGTGACAAGTGGGTCTTTACCAACAAGAGACTGATCATGGTTGACGTGCAGGGACTCACCGGCAAGAAAAAGGAATATCATTCGATTCCTTACCGTTCGATCACCCATTTTGCCGTAGAAACCGCTGGTACCTTTGATGCAGATTGTGAGTTGGATATCTGGATTTCTGGTTCACCTGAGCCGTATCAATATGAATTGAGTCATAAGGTAAACGTAGTTGCTATCCAGAAGACTCTTGCATATCACATGCTTATCAAGTAAAAGGATCATATAGAAAAAAGACACCGGATGGACCAGACCATTCGGTGTCTTTTTCGTTTATGCAGGTCGGGATTATACGCAGGTATATCCGCCGTCGACTGCTATGTTCTGTCCGGTCACGTAAGTGCTGGCAGGGGAAGCAAGGAAGAGGGCGCATGAGTCAAGCTCGCCTGAGCGGCCGTAGCGTGCCATCGGAATGCTGCGCTTTGCGATGTCCTGGAAGAAATCACTGTCCAGAGTCTCGGTAGTGAGGTCTGTGTAGAAGTAACCAGGGCAGATCGAATTGACTGTGATGCCATACTTGCCCCACTCTGCTGCGAGTGCTCTTGTGAAGTTCACTACGCCTCCCTTAGCAGCATGGTATGGTGCGCTGCCTATGATGAGATTTCCTACCAGTCCGTACATCGAAGCGATGTTGATGATGCGTCCGTACTGAGCCTTGATCATTTCCTTTCCGAACTCGCGTGCACAGATGAATGTGCCGAAGAGGTCGATGTTCATCTCATGCTTGAACTGCTCGTCAGTGATTTCCTCAGCCGGTCCAGTTGCACCGGTACCAGCATTGTTTACGAGGATGTCAACGCGTCCGAATCTTTCCATTGTAGCCGCAACGGCAGCCTTTACCTTTTCAGTATCAGTGATGTCGCATGCGTAAGGAAGAACTTCTACGCCATATTCTGCTGTGATAGCTTTTGCGTTTTCCTCCAGGAGGTTCATTCTGCGTGCAAGAAGTACGAGATTGGCTCCCTGGCTTGCAAATGCCTTTGCCATCTGGAGTCCGAGACCTGTCGATGCACCTGTCACAACAGCTACCTGGCCTTTAAGGTCAAAATAATTTTTCATATGTGTTTGGTTATTAGTTATGTGTTCTTCAAAGATATGTAATCTTGTTGACATCTCCAATTTTTGATTGCCCTATCATTTGCATGGAATCATTTTTGTCTTGCGCCGGATATGGTTAATCATTAATAGTTAGTGTTATGAAACGTCTGATTTTCGCGACATTCGTCGCAGCTGCGCTTCCTTTGTCTGCATGTGACAAGGATTATGACAATTCTACAGTCGATGAGTTCGATCTTTCACGCTATCTGGGTGAATGGTACGAGATTGCCCGTTATGATCATGGCTTTGAACGCGGGATGGACAATACCATGGCAGAGTATATCCTGCAGGATAACGGTAAGGTGGTCGTGCTGAACACAGGGTGGAAAGACGGCAAGTTCAAGATCGCCGAAGGAAAGGCGAAGTACAAGGACCCTGAAGGGGAGCCGGGAGCATTGAGAGTGTCGTTCTTCCTGTTCTTCTATTCGGATTACAATGTGATGATGGTGGATGAGGATTATCAGATTTCTCTGGTCGGAAGCAAGTCCGACAATTATCTCTGGATCCTGTCTCGTACTCCGGTTCCTGATCCGGACCTTCTCAAGACGGTTCTCGAAGAGGCTGAAAGCAGAGGCTATGACACTTCCGAGCTCATCTGGGTGGACCAGAGCAGGAATATTGAGGAGTGGGAGGAGGAAAATCAATGATCGGCCCGGAGTACCGGCTATTCCAGAAAGGCTACTTCTCCTTTGGTGTAGCCGTAGTAGGAATCTAAGATAAGGATGGCATCATCCCTATAGGCATATTCATAGCAGTATCGTGTCTCGATATACATGGATGTGCCTTCAATTTTGTAGAAATTGGTGTCTACACGGGTAAGTTCGACGCTGTATTTGCCCTCGTCGAATCTTGTGGGAGTCAGGACTGTCTTGACTTCCTCCACATTCCCGTACGAGTCGATGGATTTCGATCCGTTTTCCATCTCGACAGCTTCGTACACTTGTGCGATGTCGTATGTCTTCAGGTCGCTCTGGGCATCTGCATCGGTCGCATACGCCAGGATGAGGACCATTGCACTCAGGAATTTTATAAGTCTTGTCTTCATGACGCTATTGGTTTGCTTGCAAATATAACTATTTTCGGCTGGCGGTGCGGCTGTGGCTGACGATGATTACACCGCCGAAGACCATAGCTGCTGCCAGGACCTTCTGCCATGTGAGTACATCCGTTCCGATAACTATGCTGATCACGATCGCGATGATCGGCTGCACGTAGCTGTACATGCTGACGAGTGTCGGCCGGATGCGTTTCTGAGCCACAGGTATGAGGAAGTAGGTGATGAATGTGGCGCATATGATCAAGTAGGCCAGTTCGGCATATTGTACTGAAGGTATGGCTGCCCAGTCGACTTCAGTGAGTCCTTTTACCGAGAACGGAGTGGCCACGCATGCCGAAAACAGGAATATCCATTTCATGAACGTCACTGCCGAGTACTTGGCAATGAGCGGCTTGAAGATCCCCAGATACATCGAGAAACTCAGGCTGTTGAGGATGATCATGAAGATTCCGAACGGGGTGCTTTCCGTCACTCCTCCCGGGGCAGCAACCCTGCTGACTATCAGGTAGATGATGCCGGCTAAGCTGATAGCGACTCCTCCTGCCTTCTTCCATGTTATCGGCTCCTTTATCACGAGTGCCGCCACTGCCATCGTGTATATCGGCGACATGGCTGTCAGGATCGAGCAGTCCATCGGGGTGATGTGCGGGATTCCGACCAGGAATGTAACCTGACACGTGAAGAAGCCCAGCATGGAGGCTGCGAATATCCTGAAGAAATCCTTACGGTCGACCTTTTCTTTGGGAAGCAAGGCTGATACCAGCCAGAACAATGCTCCCGCGATCAGGGACCTCAGCGTGAATATGCCCAGCGGCGGGATCAGATGCCCGCTCGTCAGATCCTTGCATACGATTATGTTGAAGCCGAATATAGCGTAGGCAATGAACGCTGCCGCATGTCCGGTAATGGAATCCTTACTCGCCATAGATGATTGCGTTTGCGGCTGCAAATATCGCTAATTTTGGGAATATTTCGTTAACTTTGTTTCCTCGATTTCCAGACAATGCAAAGTGGTTGCAACGATATGGTTATGCTTGTGTCTGGAATTCAGTGAGACAGATAATCTTTGGTTCTTTGTGGAGAGCGGTGGACTTTGGCCAGAACCGGATGGCCGGAAAAAGGTGCAGTTGGAATAGCCGCAGATATTGATATTAGAAATCCTGCTCAAAGTTGATCTGTAAGTGTGGAGTGGCATGGCAGGAATTTATGTAACATAATAATTTAGATTGATATGTATTGTTCAAAATGTGGTGCAGAAATCAACGATGAAGCCGTTGTATGTGTAAAATGCGGATGTGCGGTCAAAGGTTTCGTCTTATCGGAGAAAAATACTGCGAAGTGGGTCGTGTGCCTGGTGCTGTGTCTGATTGTAGGGTCATTGGGAATCCATCGTTTTTATGTCGGAAAGGTGGGCTCCGGAATAATTCAGTTGCTGACCCTCGGAGGATTGGGCATATGGTGTCTCATTGACCTGATAATGATCGCCTTAGGTGAGTTTACCGATAAAGATGACCGTGCAATCAAGCCTAATTTCTGATAGGTCTCTTCTACGGCCATCCTTCATATTGTCCTGGCGTCTAATGTGCTGACAATCAGGGCTTTGCTGAAACCGCGTGCTCCCTTTGGGGAGCACGCGGTTTGTGTAAGTAGTTGAATGATAGTGACATACGCGCCAGCGAAAATTACATTCCAGTCCTTACTCATTGAGTTCCATATATAGTATACTAGTATATATTATAATATATATAATGATATTTTAGTGTGACGGAACTAGTCTACGTCTTAATTTATTTAGCGAAAAAGTCGCTGAAAATCAATATTTTACATTTGCTTTTTGTTCTTTAGATTTGCCGGAAATCCAGGCGGATCTAAAGAACTTTTTTATGGAAAATAATGTAGTGATCTATCAGTCCAATGACGGACTTGTGAAAATGGAGGCAATCGTTGATGCTTCCAATGAAACTATCTGGGCTACGCAGAAGGCGATAGGGCATCTTTTAGGCGTGGATAGAAGTGTGATAACTAGGCACCTGTCCAATATATTCAAAGAGGAGGAGTTGGACAAAAAAGTGGTTTGTGCAAAATTTGCACAGACCACTCCACATGGTGCAATTGTAGGAGAATTTCAAACGAGAGATGTACAATTCTATAATCTGGATGCTATAATTTCAGTTGGCTATCGCGTTAATTCTCGGAAGGCCACAGCCTTCAGGCAATGGGCCACCTCCGTTCTTAAGCAGTACATGATTAAAGGTTACGCCGTTAACCAGAATGCTGTTTCTGAACAGAAGTATGAGGACCTGAAGCGTGCTCTGGGATTGTTGGAGAATGTATTCGGACAGAACCTGATTATGGCTGAAGAGCAGGCGAAAGAACTGTTTGCGGTCGTAAAGGATTACACATATGCGCTGGATACACTGGATGCATATGACTATCAGAACCTTGAAATAACCGATACCACTCTTCAGGAGAAGTTCCGTGCGACATATGAAAGTGCAATGGAGGCAATTCAAAGCCTGAAGGAGAAGTTCAAGGAGAGCCCGTTATTTGGAGTTGAGAAGGACAAGTCTTTCCATAGCAGCATTGGTCAGATCTACCAGACCTGGGACGCTCAGGAACTTTATCCAAGCGTTGAGGAGAAGGCTGCGATGCTTCTGTATCTCGTTGTGAAGAACCATTCCTTTGTCGATGGGAACAAGAGGATTGCTGCGACCCTGTTCCTCTGGTTCCTGCAGAACAACGGCATCCTCTACCGTCCGGACGGCACAAAAAGAATCGCCGACGGCACCCTCGTCGCACTGACCCTGCTGATTGCCGAGAGCCGGATGGACGAAATGGACATCCTTGTCAAGGTGGTTGTGAATCTTATAAACAGGAAACAATAAATGAGATCTCCTTATAGAATTCAATGTGACATTATGCTCCCGTAACATTGTTCTGGGAGCATAATCGTTAAATATCATTACCTTTGTTCATCTTGTTTCGAATAATAATGAAAACCATAGAAGTAGTAGCAGCGATAATAATCAAGGACGGCAAGGTCTTCGCCACACAACGTGGGTACGGTGAATGGAAGGGCTGGTGGGAGTTCCCCGGAGGAAAGACCGAACCCGGTGAGTCCCCGCAGGAAGCTCTCGTCCGCGAAATCAGCGAGGAACTTGATGCCGAAATCGAAGTCGGCGACCTGCTGGAGACGGTCGAATGGGACTATCCTGCCTTTCATCTGACCATGCACTGCTTTATTTGCTCCCTGCTGTCTGACTCTGTTCATCTGAATGAGCACGAGGCGTCAGCTTGGCTCACTCCTGAAACCCTGCACTCTGTCAAATGGCTGCCCGCCGATGAGGGGCTGATTCCTTTAATTGAGAAACTCTTGTAGTTTGATTCCTTGTGCCTGATAAATTAACTTCATCTCAACGCCATCATGGTATGTCCCGTATCCGTGGCAAGAATACCAAACCGGAAATTCTGGTCAGGAAGGGGTTGCATGCTTGTGGATTCCGTTTTCGTCTGCATAATAAGAAATTGCCAGGAAGTCCGGATGCTGTTTTGCCGAAATATGGTGTCGCAATAATGGTAAACGGTTGCTTCTGGCACGGGCACAAAGGATGTCGCTATGCAACTAAGCCGAAGTCGAATATTGAGTTCTGGGAAACAAAGATTGCCAGGAACCGTCATCGGGATGAGGTGACGACAGCACATCGGGAGGCATTGGGCTGGACTGTGATTACTGTATGGGAGTGCGAGTTGCGTAAGGCTATATTGCTGACTTTTATAACCTCCTATGGATTAACCACAAATGAGTATTCTGATATCGTTCAGAAATCATTGACCCTAGAAGATTTATTCGTATAAAAATCATTGCTGTAATTTGCCATAAGTTGGTATTTGGCTATGTTTGTGGCAAATTATAGACAATGGAGCCGCCTGTGAAATAGTGTCAGATTCTCGGGCTCAATCGTGCCTGAAAAGTGAGAAAAAGCCCCAAAATCGACAACTTTTCCCACTGGAAAGAAATTTGCAGTACTCCTCTCCACAATGCAATCGCATTGGAGAGGAGTTTAATTTTAAATCTGTGAGAGAGAAAAGTGATGAGAGGTATGGATTTAATCGAAGTCGCAAGACAATGCCCGGATCTGACGGTGTCGATACGCCTGGGCGATCTTATTGAAGCGAATCAAAGTCTGGTTGAGGAAGCCCTGATGCGGCTCAAAAAGTCGGTCGCTGAATCAAGAACGGAAATCTATCTGAGTCGTACGAAAGTTATGGAAATGCTGGAGGTCGCATCTGCCACCCTATGGCGGTGGGAGAAATGTGGCTACCTTGTACCGCTATCCGTCGGCGGCAAGAAACGCTACCGTCTGTCCGACATCCAACGGTTCCTGAACCGTTGATGCTTCATTCAGCCAGAGATGAAAAGGGAAAGGCTCAAGAATCCATCGGTTCTTGGGCCTTTCCGTCATGCCCGGTCGGAGCCGGGCATCTCCCTTCGAACCAAAAGCAAGATGTGCGTTCGTCAGACAAAGTCCTTCGAAGTCGTCAATTATCATCCTCGGAACTCGGTGAAAATCGTGTCACGTACGATATGCCACGAGCGCACACACCCATATATGTGTTCGTGCGTTTTTGTGTGCACATATTAATGTGTTCGCATATTAACACATAAACACATTCGCATATTCACATACAAATATGCTTTTATGTCCTTATACATACATGCAGTTATGCATTTATAACCGTATGAAAATATGTCCGCTCCTGTTTTCCCTCCCAATGTGTCACATCCTTTCAGAAAATCGTGTCACCAAATCGGGCAGCGATTCGAGGTGCGTTAGTCCAGATTGCAAGATGTGTGTACGTGTCACGAACACGGAAAAAAGTTGTCATTATTCTTATAGATTTTATGTGAAAAAATGACAAATTGTCATGTGCTGATATGTGGCACAAATAATGATGTGTGGGGGAGGCATTGCAGCAAAAATAACATGGGTAAATTTATAAATTTGGTTATATGGGTAAGATAAGGGAAATCGTATTATTCAGTGACTACTTTATGATTGACAGATCTGTATTAAAAAGTAAAGGTATATTTGATCCTGCCATAAATTTGGATACTCGACTTTTTATAGATCCTCTTTTATTAAAGAGTTCAAGGCATGACATTATTCGTAATGATGCATATCGTGAGTATCAGGATTACTTCTCGAAAATAGTGTCGTTGTTGTCACTGTCGCTTGAGGAAGGCGATAGTGATCGTTATTATAGAAATACGGCATACCGGTTATTACCTATGAGAGAAATTGATGGGACATGTTTGGGATATGGCACTAATTCTATCTCTGGTAGGGGAATGCCTCAGACCCTTAAGAACGCCATAATTAGTACTGCAATGAAAATAGTAAGGGCTGGTATTAAGGACCCTAACTTGTTTACTTTGTTGCCGTTGTTTAATGAAGGCATAGGACCGGATACAATTAGTGATATAACGACATATGCGATTCGTAAATCCTTGATTGCATTTTCAGAAAAGCAAGCAGAGGATTTAGGCATTCCATTGGTAGAGAAGGTTATTGAAGGAGAAAAGTATCGTGTGATAGAGAATCCATATAGGCATAGTTCATATATACTGCTGTTGCCGACAGATATTTTAAGGAATCTACCTGTTGTTAATAAGTGGGATGACATTTCTAAGGCGGCATCATTCAATTCTGATCTTAGGCAGCGAGTAAATAAGCTGATTGCCGAAATCTTTAAAAACAGGTCAAGGAACAAGAATGTTATTGCAGCACGGCTGGAAGATGTTCTCAAAGATCAAGATGCTATCAATGATCTGTTATCTGTTGTTAAAGGTATGACTGCACAGCCATATGATTTGAATACAGATAATGAAAGGTTGGCCTTTATTGCAAGGGCTACTGAAATAATTGCCAAAATGTCATCTAGCCCCCTTACTGTGGATGATACTTTAGAAGGATTAAATAGAGTTGTCGAAACTGTTATTGATCAGTTCCAGTTCATGATCGAGAATAAAGGACTTAATGAACTGCTTTGGAAGGGAGATAAAAAGGGAAGATGCCACGAGAGGGTACCTCAGTTATTGTTTCATATGATAGCTTTGAGTTATTGCCGTGCAAATAATATAGATGTTAGTCCGGAGGTTGATACTGGAACAGGTTTAATTGATTTCAAGTTTTCCTCAGGTTATGCACATAAAATAATTGTAGAATTAAAATACTCAGATAACCCCAAAGTTATATCAGGATTGAGTAAACAATTACCTCAATATATGACATCAGAAGAAGCGACAATAGGGCATTATGTCGTTTTAGATGTGGGTAAAATGGGGAATAAGTTGAAATTATTAGAAAAAGTCCGCAACGAAATAAATATGAAATGCCACATTCATTGCATAGATGCCAATATAAAGCCATCCGCAAGTAAATTGTAGTTACGATATTTCTAAATACCCTCTCTCAAACGCTCCGGGATAGAAGAACTTTGATTCTCTGTCCCGGAATTTGATTATGATGTACTTTTCATCGATGGACACCACGATGCCAGGACCGAGACTCTTGTGGGTGACTGTATCGCCAGTTACAACATCCTGCCACGACTTGACTGCCTGAGACTCTTCTGTTGCAGTCGGAGTATCTACGTTATCAACTTCTAATGCAGCAGCTTCAACAGGGCGTTCTTCCATATTCGATGTGCTAACATCCTTGGTAGCAGGAACTTGGACAACCGTCTCCGCCTTGATCTTCTGCGTGTCAATGACGGTATCCCATCCACCGATCATACGACCTTCATGAGTGTTGATACCGGTATATTCAAGACTGTCATCCTCGTATCTCTTGAACTTATAGACAGCATCGTTCATTAGTTCGCTATTGAACACATTAAGGCTGACAAGCAGACTGAAATCCTTCAAGGTCAGACCTGTAACCTTTCTGAACAATTCTGGTTCCAGCTGCATTATGACATCCTTCAGGCAATATTCGCGATAGTCTGTCAGATACATGAATACAGGGATACGGGTTGCAAACTTGATAAGTTTCTCCTGTATTTCCTTTCTTTTGCTCTTGTATTCCTTTTCTTCCTCTGACAGTTGTTTTTTCTCTTTCGGAGTAATGTCTTCGCCTTTGGACTTCTTTACATTCTTGACATGCTCGGATTTGTTGATAATGGTCTCGATGTCAGAGTTGAGTGAACGGAAACCCTCAATGCTCATCAATGCTCTCATAGCCTCAGGATTATTCAGAAGTCTTTGGAGTGTGGCATTATCCACATTGACAAGTACGGCACTTTCCCATCTCCTGGCAAGGAGGGTGGCTGTAGTTCCGCTCATCGCCATATCGAGAATACCGGCTGCATCGATTTCTCTCATCGAACTTCCATCATATGCCATAATCGGCAGGAACTCTATGAATTTGGCAACCTTCTTTTCTGGATTGCTTCCCTCTACGTTGAGGTTACAACTATATTCCTGCACCTGTTTCAACGCTCTGTTTGGAGCAAAGTCAAATACGTAGCAGAGAGGTTTCAGAATCACTTCGTTACCCCATTCATCGCGAGTAGTCCAAGGAGACTGCACACGGAATGCCGCCTGAAAATAAGTTTCCGGACTTGATGAGTTACGGAGCATCAGGATACCTGTCCACGGCTTGATGGTGACGCCGGTCGAGAGTTTACCGCAGGATAGGGTAATGGTCTTAGTCTTCTGTGGATCTCCCATTGCATTATATACCGGTATCACAGCATTTGCTCCCATACCGGCCTCGTTACCGGCTGCAACAACGATCTCATAATCATTGAAGAACCGGTTTACAGGCTTGCGTAATAATGCTGCCATAGCCTTGCAGGCAGCGACTGAAGGCAGGAACCAATATGTGTGCTGAAGATAACTCAAAAGTCGGGAGTCAGAGAACGGCATCGGGGGTTTCTCGGTACCGAGTTTAAGTTCAGTTATTATATTCTCTGTATATGCACCTCTGATTAGGTCGAGCCATTTTTGTACATATTCCTCGTGCAGGAAATAGTCATCTTCAGCGGAGAAGAACTCGTTGAGGTCGAATTCATCAAACTCACCCTGTTCAGCAATCTCTCTTATACTATCCGGCAGCTGATATGTTAGCATTACCATCTTCGGCAACTGTGCATATGGATTCGGCTTGTCGGAAGACCATTCTTCTTTTGCCTGCTGTTCGTCGGAATAAGTCCAGTTGTATATCTGTTCCTCAATGAATTCACCGGAACTGATTGCCCTGAATGGCGTACCGGAAAGGTAGAGATAAGCATTAGTCTTGAGAGGCATCAGTCCTTCGTCATATATCTCTCGTGCCTCGATTTCCTTCTTCGAGCTGGCATCTTCAGAAAGAATATTTACTGTCTCAGCTGCTCTTGAATGTGCAGGGTCTTTCTTGTCATAATAACTCTTGGCATTCTTTCCCCAGGCGCCATAATGATATTCGTCAAGGACAATGCAGTCCCAATCTACTTCCTGAATCCATTCGTTAGTTGCTTTAATTCCTCCGACAGCATTCTTACCCAGAACATCCTGAAACGATGCAAAACAGGCAAACGGCTTACGTTCATTCACATAATTGAATTCTCTGTTTTCCTGCTTCTCGCAGAACTGCCATCCCTCAAAATCTTTATGAGTCAAAAGGTCTTCCCTCCATGCGGTCTTGACAGCAGGCTTGAAGGTCAGGATCAGAACTTTCTCCCATCCCATCGCCAAAGCAAGTTGATATGTCGTGAAGGTCTTTCCGAAACGCATCTTGGCATTCCATAGGAAATGTGGAATCAAACCGTGATTGGTGGGGTCCGCATAGAATCTCCAGAAGAAATCGGAAGTCTTTTCTACAGCCTTTTTCTGCTCCGGACGCATAGGGAAATCATAGACTCTTTCGGTCATTATCTCCTGCCCGTCTATGACTGATGCAATCGCCCTTTCCACAGTCCGCAGATCACATCTGAACCATTCTCCCTCCGGATTCATTACTCCGTTCCTTCGAAGAACTCTATGCACCGCATGATCATCGAAGGTGCTTCCGTCCTTTCTCATCGCATTCCGTTTCAGGACTATGCGATAATCCACATTTGCAGTCTTCAGTTGCTCTGCAACTCGTATTTCAGGATCACGCACGGTATATCCCACTTTGAGCAATCCCTTATGTGACGGAACGCCAGTAAGTTCGTATGCATATATAACAGGAGTATCTACAACCCTGTTCTGAAGGAGATTAGTCTTTGCCATAGTCTATTCCATTGATTTAATCTGCGAGTTCATAAAATGGATTTCTTCGTCTGTTAAGTTATACTTATCAGAAAGATCTTTATCACTCCATGCCTTTGAACAGTCCGGCATTGGAATGAACTGGAATTTATCTTTGGCAATATTTTGTGTTAAGAGGATAGTCGACATTAAGAATCGGAAGAATATAGTTTTTACATATTCTTTCAAATTATTTGCTTCGTGTTCACTACTAAAAGTAGCGAGGAGTAGATATGTTTCAGTACAGATCTGTCCAGGCTTTAGGACCTCTATCCTTGACACAATTCTCTTTTTACCATCTTGGTCTGTCTGTCCTGCGTGTTCTGCACTAGCTTTTGACATTACAACTTTCCACTGGCTTATAAGATGCGAGTTGGTAGTGACTTCGCTGCGAGAAACATAAGTGAACCCTTTACTACCGAGCAGTTCAATGTCTCCGGATTTTCTGATTTTTCGTCCTGATTGAAAACTTCGAAATCCAAATGGTTTAGAACTAAACACGACATCGCTCATCATTAACTCCTTTTGTGATAAAACTTTACGAATAATGTTAATTGCTTGAGAATGTCTGATGAAGACAGGAAATTCGTTAAGGTTACGTCGGGATGATATTGTAGTGTTCTGATAGACATTTGTTACATCACATAAGCTGTTATGATTGCTATCCCAAAGGAAATAGCATACCCCTCCCGCTATGTCGACTCCAGGGAAACAATCTCTTGAATCAGAGTAATCAACTAATTTAGATAGATGATTATCGCCTAGCATTTGATCTCTAAATTCATCAAGTCCACGTCCTCCACTAAACCATCGTGATGGGATAATCATACATAGATATCGCGGATTTAACTTCTTGGCTTGTTGAACGAATTTGTGATACAATGGTATTGCACTGCCAGATGATGATCCGCTTTGCATACCACCTCCATCACTTAACTGATATGGCGGATTTCCTATAATTACATCGAATGTCATATTTCCTGTGAGTTGAGACGGATTGTCCGTGTGAATAAATTGATAAGCATACTGTTCTGATTCGTTTCCTCTGTCATAGACCGACTGACTTGCACCGCAGAAACGACATTTGCCGCCTACCCAGGTATGCTGAATAGCCTCGTATTGAATGTTTCCTTCCGAAGTGTCAAACCTCGAAACTGAAAATCTTCCGTTCGCTGTCTTTGAACAATATACCGACCTTCTCGCAAGCAGAGCAGTAAGTTCCGTGCAGGCTATACCATAGACCTGATTGTGCATAATGTGGTCTATACGACTCTGCCTGTCCGGAATCTGATTTTCCAGACCCTTGTCGAGCCTCTTCACAATCTCACGAAGAAAGACACCGCTCTTTGTGAACGGGTCAAGAAACCGAGTCTTCGGACTTTTGAAAAGTTCTTGTGGAAGCAAGTCCAGGACTTGATTAGCAAGAGACGGAGGAGTGAAGACCTCGTCGTTGCTTAAGTTTGCGATGCAGTTGAGTACATCAGGATTGTAATTGTTCACCATAGGCCTCTGCGGATAGTTTTAGAAAGTGAACCGGTGCGTATGTTTCGCAAGGCAGGTCAGAAAATAGGTCATCAGGCTCTCCCTCTCCGACGAGATAGGAGAACTCATAATCCCTTCTGTTGACCATACCTTTACCGATAAATCCCCATTCGCAGATATGAATCCACTCATCCGGACTGTCCACGCGCTTATAATTCAGCGCGTCCCCGTGGATGATGTTTTTGGAAAGAAGGTACTTCGCGCTCTCAATGCATTCCGATTTGCATTTCGATTTGAATAGAACTGAGTACTGCTGTGTGAAATAGTCCAGAAGTCTTTTGCGGCAAGCCTCTGCGTTGTCGGCAAGCAATTCTATCCCATAAATGCTTGACACAGACTGCACCGCAGCTTGTTCATATTGCAGTTGGGTGTATTGCTTCGCTTTCACGCGACTCTCGCATACAGCGAGTTTGCGGCGGAGAATCTCAATGAGAAAATTTCCGTCACCGCACGCCGGCTCCAGGAAACGGGAATCGATTCTCTCCGTCTCCTGCTTCACAAGGTCGAGCATAGCATTCACCTCACGCTCTGAAGTAAACACCTCACCGTGAGCCGCCACCCTCTCCTTTGACTTGATCTGGTGGTTCATCCTGCGCTATTTGCAGCGTCTGGATACTATTCAGAACAACGGGCTACGAATAATGCCCCATAGTACAATAAAGAAGCGTGGACTTCCTTACCATACTCTGAGGTATTTGGCGTAACCCGTGCTTACGATAAGTCCAGCCCACGCTAAAGCGCAGGCGTTCACTGAACTTATTCGAATAAACACATCTTTAAATCGCCAAATTTTCAGAGTATTCCGAATAAATAGCAAACGCTAATTAATATTTTCAAAAATGTGACCAGATATCTCCAATCACTCTGCAAAGTTAGTAATCTTTTGATGTCTATAAATAGGAATATGTAAAATGATTATAATAGTTGTTTTAAATTATTATGACGATATGGATTTAGTCTGTACTAATTCGTATATTTCCTCTATAAATCCAGATCAGATACTATCACTGCGCTATGGGTGGCATCATGACTTCTCAGGAGTGCGTGAGGCGGCGCCACTATCAATGATAGCGGTTAAGATATAATATAACAATTTCC
>SUYV01000018.1 GCA_015060255.1 Bacteroidales bacterium
CCTTCTACATCTGATTTAAAAAGCACGCCTGCAGTTGTAGGACGAACTTCGACAATCACACCAGTAAAACCTGTTTCCTTGAGACGGGCCATATCCTTGGAGATATTCTCCTTGTCGTTAGCATAGTCCTCGAAGTTTGCAGCCGCATCAATCCAGACAAGGCGGGCTTTACCCTCCTTTACCTCTGGAGCAGGATCTTCAGTTCCAGGTCCCTCAGGGCCCGGCTCTTCCGGACCTGGCTCAGGAGTCTGTTCTTTCCAGTCATCACTCCAAAGGTATCCATCATTCGGGTCTTCACATGCCACAAATGCAGCAAGCGACAACACAATGAATATGTTTCTTAAAATCTTCATGTTATTTAATCATTATAGTACTTCCGACTGCACGCTGTGAGCCGTCTGAAACCTTGATTGTCTCCTTGCCATTCACAAGCATGCAGCTTGATCCGCCTCCGTCGAGGTTGATCGCCTCGACACACCCAAGATCAAGAAGCACATTTGCGACATCAGCAGTAGTCAAACCAGCAACGCCGTCAGTCATCTGTCTTCCTTCGCAGACAAAGGTAATCATTTTTTTGTCAGCTGTGACACCGATCGCAGTGCGTGGCTGATTGCTGTCAGGACCGATGCCTGAAGTACCGTTGAAAAGTTCCTCTACATAAGTATCCTTGAACTTTCCTCCGTCAATCAGAAGCGGTCCGCCACCGATAGCAGTCTTTGCTGCGAACTCTTCACCTCCTTCAGGATAAGAAGCAGTCGGCTGCTTGGCCGGCTTTGCCTCCCATGTGTTGTCTGCTGGCGCCGGATACATATAGTGATTATCCCATGTCCTGTAAGTCCAGCAAGCATCAAAATCTCCCGACTCTGACTCAAGAAGAGCTGCACGGGTAGGATAATACATTGTCACCCAGTCCTCTGACGCATAGTTGATATTATATGCGAGAACTTCTGAGTTTCTTACAGCCAGGCTCGAAGAATAGTTCTTTCCGCCTGAAGCATAGAAGAAACCGGCGTTGATAACAATCGTCCAGTTTCCTTCACCATACACAGTGGAAGGAGTCTTGAAGGCATCAGCAGTACCTTCCATGGCAGCATCATTGATGCTCCATATATCCCACTGAGCGGAAGCCATGTCAGCTATGGCAACATATGCTATAGCCTTCTTTCCTTCCAATGTTTCAGGCGACTTGTACACCTTTACATAGTCTGGAAGTTGCCCGAAATCAGCAGACACGTCTGACCACTTGTCAAGTGTGGCATCTTCCACAGGAATCTCTTCAGGCTGCTGCTCTGGAGCCTCAACCTCAGGATCTTCCCATGGCCATTCCGGCATATCGCCAGCCCTGCCCTCGCATGAAATTGCGAGAGCAGCGGCTGCGAACATTATGATCAATCTCTTCATCTGTTAAATATCGATACAGTCAGCAACGAAACCGGCAATTACACTTGCATTATGGTCAAAGTAGTATACATAGACCTTGAATCCGTCAGCAGAAGATGCCATTATCACGTCAGCTGATGCACATCCCTGGTAACCTGTCTGGAACCACTCTGTCGACTTCTCGCAGATGATAGGATCAGCTTCCTTGATGGTCTTCGGATCAGATGCATCCCAGATTCTGAGCTGAGGTTCGATGCCCCACATAGGGAAGTGTGATGATACGAGATGGATCACATACGGAGCATTGTTGAATGTCTTAGCCTCCATCACATTGGTGTTGTAGTTTGTGGTCACACCATCATTAGCAAGATTACGTGAGGCAGCAAGCTTACCGGTGCCATCGACATAATGGATTGTGTTGTCTGAATAGTAGCAGAGCATCACGCCAGTGTCAGGGGTACTTGATACAGGAACCACCTTGGCTGCATTTACCGGAGCCGAGCCCCAAGCGAGGCCAAGACCTGCAAGGTCGATGGTCTCAGTTGAAACAACCTGACCGCCTGTGATTACAATCTTAGTATACTTGCTGGTCGATGTAACGCCATCTACACCCTCATGTGTAAGGATGATCACAGCATCCTGATTGATATTACCGTTTACCTTGAGGTTATGTCCTACAGGAACGTCGGTATCATTAGCAAATGTATGGAACTCAACCGGTGCAGATGTCACAGAATTGGTCTTGTAAAGAACAACATTGCCCTTAGGCTCTGCAAAAGTTGAAACTACCATATTGCCGCCCTCGTCATTTGTGATTGCAGCGATGTCGATACCTCCGTCATTGATCTCTCCCTGCTGAACACCTGTAAGAGGATCGCAGAAAATCGGAGTAGTACCGTTTCCAAGAGAAATCACAAGCTTACCGTCGAAATACGCGAGTGTAGAGTATACAGTCACATTTGCCTCAGGCAGGTTAAGCCTTGCAACAGGATCGATGTTGAAGAGCTGTCGTGCAGAAGCTGCCCTGAATCCGTAAGGAATCTTGTTAGGATACTTCTTGATGATCTTGTAAGTGCATGTTGTCTTCTCATCCTGGGCCATTACAGTGACCTCCTGCTCCTTATTATAGTCCTTCTTTACAGAAAGATCTGTCATAAGAGTGGCATGCGGACAAACTGTAGCCTCTGCAGAGAATCCTGTGAGATCATCTGTCGTGAAAAGGTAAACTTCCTTCTTGTCCTCATCAATGAATCCATCGATCTGATATGGCTTTGTAAGAGTGAAGGTCATAAGGTTGCACTTGGCAGACTTTGTCCTCTTACCGGTAATGATGATCTCGCGGCTTTCTCCCTGTGCATTGGTGAAAGTATAGTAATTTTCTTCTGTGAGGTCTACCATTGCCAAAGGAGGATCGATCCTGCAGTTCGGAGCAAGCTCTGCCTCAAGACGAACTCTTGTCATATGGATAGAAGTAGGGTCGGTCGACTCCTCAGGATAGAACCAAGGAACAGGAATCACGAACATGTCAGCTTCCGGATCCTCGACATTAAGCTTTGCAAGTACTGCTCCCTCATACTTATCCGAGGTTGAAGTAAAGCGCGCTGTCAGCGATGTGATGCCCTGACGGTCTGCAGTCGGCTCGATATACTGCGGCTTCTGACATGAAGCCACAGCAAGGATGCAGACCATCATCAAGTAATATAATTTCTTCATTTTAATGCTGTTTAATCATTATTTCCACTCAGGATATTGTTCTACAAGCTTATTGTTCTCAAGCTCGCCGTCAGGCATTGGAAGGCGGTACATTCTCTCCTGGAACTCTCTGTCTTCATTATCGACAGAAACATACTCATATGTAAATGTACCATCTCCGTTATCATCAATCTTCAGACCGTGCACCTGATATCCGGTAAGTCCCTCAGGATACTGCTTATGGGCAACACCCCAGCGACGAAGGTCCCAATACCAATGGCCTTCATATGCAAGCTCTACCCTACGCTCCTGACGGATTGCAGTCCAAAGCTCCGAACCACCCTTAGGTGTGTAAGGAAGGCCTACACGAGTACGGATTGCAGCTACCGCTTCGTTAGCCTCAGATGTCTTGTTGAGATTGTAGCAAGCCTCTGCCTTATTAAGAAGAACCTCTGCATATCTGATGATTGTAAAAGGAGCGACGCCGCCTGGATATGCGACTACGTCATGTCCCTCGTCAACCATCTTTCTAAGGTAGTAACCGGTTGTGGTCTCACCTGCCGGGTTGGTATTGTTGTACCACTGCTTCCAACCGTCAGCACCTCCGGCATATGGCTGGATCTTACGGCCTTTCCATGGTGCGCCATTGTAAAGGATTGTAGCATGGAAACGTGGCTCAAGCTGATCATAAGGAGGATCCTGCTTTGTTGTAGAATGCCATGGAGTCCAGTCAACAAATCCACCGGTCGCCTTCTCGTAAGACTCTACCATTTCCTGAGTAGGAGTAGCAAGTCCACCACCCTTCTGGCCCTGAAGAGCGAAGTCACCACCTGGAGTATAATTGTAATCAAATCTATGAGTTACATTCGCGCCTCTGTCGAACTGCCACTGAAGGATCGCCTCATTGTTTCCTTCTGATGTGGTTTTCATTATAGCATCCGAATAGTTTGCCTCAAGACCATATCCGAGTTTTGCAACCTCGTCTGCTGCAGTCACGACATCATCATACCTTTGTGCATAAAGCATCGCGCGGGTCATAAACGCCCAAGCCATACCCTTGTCAGCTCGTCCCCTTGAAGCAGTTCTCTCAGGAAGATTGTTTGCAGCATACAGAAGGTCCTGATAGATGAACTCCCAGCCCTCAGCCTCAGTGCTGATAGCCTTGTCCTTCTGATACTTGGTCATGTCCTCGTCATAAAGGATAACCTCCTTGTAACGCTTCATGAGGTCAAAATAAAGGAAAGCACGTGTAAATCTGAGTTCACCCTCCAGCCTTGCCTTGTCCTCATCGGACATCTGTCCGAAAGTATGAAGGTCTGAAATGGCATTGTTACACTTCATGATACCGGTATACCTGTGCCATCCGCCGAGATACACGTTAACGAAATTCCTTTCAGTATAAGGCTGTCCGTATGCCATCTGGCTTACGAAAAGTCCCGGATGACCGGCATTGAAAGATGAATACTTGAGCATATCTGCATATGCCTCAGTCATTACATTTCCAGAAGCCTGGTCCATCACCACGACATAAACATAGTCGTAGATATAGTTGACATAATATTCTGCATTTGCAGTAGTCTGCCATATTACCTTATCAGAAATGTTGTCCGTAGGTTTCATGTCAAGGTATGGAGTGCATGAGAAAGATCCTAAGGAAATTCCTAATGCGAGTATTGTTTTAAATATATTCTTCATAGCCAAATCCTTAGAATGTTAATGTGATACCACCCATGAGCAGGCGCTGCTGTGGATAATAACCGTTGTTCACACCTGGTGACTCAGGGTCGATTCCTTCAGGAAGTCCGTCTATAGTGAAGAGGTTCTGTCCCTCCACGAAGAATCTGAGAGCCTCCACCTTGATCTTCTCTGTCCACTTGCGAGGGAAAGTATATCCCAGCTGTGCTGACTTGAGACGTACATAAGTACCATCGCGGAGCCAGAAAGTCGATGCAAGGCCGTTGTCTCCACCATGTCCACCAGTGTTGCTGAGGGTAAGACGAGGGAATGTTCCATCAGGATTGTATACGCTGTACGCATTCTCGACAAGGAACAATGGAGAGTTTGCACCTTCCTTGAAAGTCTGTGTCCAGATTGTATTGTCATCATTACCGTTATAATAAGTACCGGTAAGTGAAATGTCGAAGAGCGATCCACCTGTGAACTGCGCGTTGAAATCAATACCGTTCCAAGCAAAGTCAAGGTTGAGACCATATGTGAGCTGAGGACGGTTTGAACGGCCGATACGTGCCTTGTCTCCAACCTCATTGATCAGACCGTCACCGTTAAGGTCAACATACTTGATATCACCGATATTAGGTCTGTTTCCGTACCATGCTGAATTGTCGATTTCTTCTTCGCTGCGGAAGAGACCGTCAGCAACCCATACATAGAATGCATCAAGAGAGGTACCTACCACCTTACGGATTGCATCTGTATTAGGTTCATCCGGATAAATGAGCCAACGGCTCTTCGCATAAGTGATGGTCGCGCTGACACCATACTGGAACGGCTTGCCTCCGAGCATGAAGTGGTTCTTATGCGAAATCATCACATCGATACCCTTCACGTCATATGCGTTCTTGTTGATGACAGACATAAAGTATCCTCCCATTGATGGCGGGAAGCCTGAGCCCTGATATGTGAGCATGTCAAATACATAATTGTAGAATGCATCAACCTCCATAGCGAGCTTTCCATTCCACATGCTGAAGTCGAAACCTACGTTATAAGAAAGCTTCTTCTCCCAGGTAAGGTCAAGATTAGGAACTCCTCTATCAGAATATGAAGGATTTACAGTCGTATTTCCCATGTAAGGCTTGTATATCACATCACTTGACGGAGCGAAAGTCTTCAAGAACATATATGCTGATGTCGGCAGGTCATTACCAAGAAGCGCTACCGAACCTCTGATCTTCAAGTCATCAAGGAAAGTGGCTCCGGACATCCAAGGCTCCCTGGAGATGTTCCATGCAGCAGATGCTGAAGGGAAGAAGCCCCAACGTGTAGTGCGCATACCTGCAAACTTGTATGAACCGTCATAACGGCCGGTGAACTCGGCAAGGTATCTCTCGTCCCAGTTATAACGGGCACGGAACACATAACCTGCAGAACGCCATGCATCGCTCCATCCTGAAATAGGACCATCTGTAGGCTGACCGAAGCTGAGTTCAGGAAGTTCTGCAAAAGGAAGAAGCTTTGCGTATGCCGAATGGGCATTTGACTTATAGTCATTAAGCTCAGCGAGAGCAAGGATTTCGACAAAATGCTTGCCGAATGTATTGCTGTAGGTAGCACCTGCCTGACCGGTCATTCTCTGGTAATATGATGTACCCTCTCCAAGAGAAACTCCTGTTCCCTCGTTCTGTCTTGGATCACCATACTCTGACCATCCTCCATTCTTATAGACCATGATCTTATTCAAGAAAGGAGTATCAAGATTCTTGTTCATGGTTGCACCATAGTCGAAGGCACCTGAAACCTTGAGCTGAAGGCCCTTGACATGCGGAACATCAAATGTCAAAGTAGCATTAGCTGTCACATCGATACCACGGGTCTTCTTATAACCTGAATCATAGATTGCAGGAAGCGGTGAGTTAGCTACTGCGAGGTTATTAGGAACAACACCGGTATAGTTTCCTTCATACTTCTCCGGAAGGTATGGGTGCATCATGATGGTCATCTTAGGGATTGAAAGCCATCCTGCCTCATAACCCGTATCAGAACCACCTGAGCTGAAGCCAGGAGTCTGACGGTTTGAGAACACACCTGAGAGTCCCATTGTGAACTTGAAATATTTAGCGAACTCAGACTCTACATTTGTACGTACGTTGTATCTGTCGTAGCTGAAGTTGTCAATATTACCCTCCTGACCGAGGTAACCGAATGATGCGAAGTACTTTGAGGTTTCATTACCTCCTGATACGGTCACATTGTGCTTCTGGGTGAAACCTGTCTTGAAGACCTTGTCGATGTAGTTGACATTGTCCCATCCGTCAGTTGGATCGCCGTTTGTCATCAGCTTGACCTGCTCCGATGTAAAGTATGGAGTATATTCCTCAGGAGAAGTGATGTCACCTCTTGCCATGGCGTCCATCATGTCTGCGACATTATAGTAGTATGCGAACTGAGGACCGTCCATGAACTCAGGGAAGTTGGCGTTCATAGATGCACCGAAAGTGGCGTTGTAAGTGATCTTCGGCTTACCTGCAGCACCCTTCTTTGTGGTAACGATGATGATACCGTTCGCTGCCTGGAGTCCGTACACGGCTGCAGACGCACCGTCCTTGAGGACAGAGATGCTCTCGATATCATATGGATCGATATCGTTGATGTTATCAACAGGGAAACCGTCCACCACATACTTGGCTCCATACTGAGATCCACGGATACGGAGGGAAGCCTGGTCGAGACCCGGCTCACCTGATTCCTGTACCGAAGATACACCGGAAAGCTTACCGGCGATGAGCTGTGACACGTTTGTAGCAGGGGCTTTGAGAAGTTCGTCACCCTTCATTGCTGATACTGCAGATGTCATTGAAGACTTCTTCTGTACACCATAACCGACAACGATTGTCTCTTCGAGGAGGTTTGCATCCTCACTCATTGTTACATCGAGGTTTGAAAGTGTGCCGTCGCAGTCAAAAGTCTGGTCCATGAAACCAAGGCTTGTGAAAAGCACGACCTGTCCATTCTTGACACCGGAAATGCTGTAGTTACCGGCATCATCAGTCAAAGTACCGTTGGTGGTACCTACGACCATGACAGCCACACCTGGGAGCGGCTGTCCCTGTGCGTCAACGACCTTACCACTTATCGTAGGCTGTGCATACACTGATGCAGCCATACCAAAGAGGAAAATCAACGCGACCAGCAGATTCTTGTAAATCGCTTTCATTGGGTTATATGATTAGTTAGTTGGGTTAAATTTCCTTTATTCCTCAGCAGCCTTCATTGCAGCCTCAAGCTCCTCCCAAAGCTTGTGCTTGTTGAGGTGCACGATGTCAAAGATCATCACACCGTCAGTGCTCTTGAGCGCCTGAGTCACAGCAGGTCCGAACGGAGTGAAGTCTCCGAGGTACTGCTCCACATAGATCGATCCGATCACAGGAACCACTCCCCTGGTGATCTCCTTAGCGATCTCTGCGCCACCCTCCACACTGTAGCAGTATGTAAGGCTGTTGTCCATGCCGGCCTCGCTGCGCTGGCCTACCACGCCAGTCGCCTTATCCACATCTTCCTTGGTGATGAAACTGTAGTAAAGTCCGGTCATATATACGTCAAGCATCTCTGCATAGCCTGACTTATGGTAGTCTTCTGTAGTCCATGACTGGTACTGAGGCACCAGATATGGGTCATATTCCTGACTTGCCCAGTTTACGCCAAGCTGCCAGTATGTAGGATACCATGCTCCTGTATAGTCACCTATAATGAGGTCAGGGTTGATCTCCTTGAGCGCTGCATGGGCCTTCTCAACGAAGTCGTGGATGACCATTGCGCGCCACTCGAACCACTTCTTTGCATGCTTTCCGAGCACCCAGTTCGGACGGAGATTTCCCTCCTCGTCATACCAGCTGAGGATGTCCTCAGGAAAGTTCTCCACAGTCACGCCTGCATACTCCTCGAACTGCTTCTTTGAAAGTTCGCTGAAGTCTGCAGTGACGCCGTCATAGCGTACGCGGTCGAAGATAAGTCCGTCAACCTCAGGGTATTTGCGTGCAAACTCCTTGAGGATCTCGATCTGATATTCCTGAACCTCCGGGTTTGAAGGATTCATCATGCAGTTGTAGTTGGTCTTGATCTCAGAAATCGGAGTCAGGACACCGTTGTGGTAGCAGATCGACTGCCATGCAGCCTTATCCATATATACCACTCCACGGTCAAAGTAGTTATGACCACCTGCAAAAACATTGAGGGAGCCGAAGACCTTGAGTCCCATTTCATGTCCGTACTCGATGAAGTAGCCGAGCATGTCATAGTCACGAGATCTCTCCACGCCTTCCCAATCGCCCATGTATGGAGCGATTTCGCTGTCATAGAGCACCTCACCCATGATGGACTTCACATCGACAACGACATTGTCGAATCCGAGATCCTTGCATTTCTTAAGATAGAACTGAATCGAATCCGGATGCGAAAGCGTTGCATAGTTAGCCTCGCAGTCAAACCACATGTAATTGTGGTTAGTCTCTGACTTACAAGAGGTTAAAATCATCAAAGCCGCAAAGACGGCGAAAATGGTATTTTTCATAATAGGCCTAATTTCAATAATTCTGACAAAAATACACAATAAATAGCAAACTTCAAAAACTAAAGTGAACTTTTTAAAGTTTTTTAAAAATTAAAACAGATTTTCACAAATTCATTCTAAAATTACAAAGAATTGATTATCTTTGTTGATTGGATAATTATAAATCGAAATATACAACTATGGCTGACCGCAGAGACTTTTTGAAGACAATGGCCATCGGAGGAGCATCAGCCCTCGTAGCGCCTTCACTTCTTTCATCCTGTTCATCGGACAATGGAGCAGCAACATCGCTTGATACAACAGCAGGCGGGCTGATCGTACCTAAGGACAACGGTTTAAGGATCACAGGAACATTCCTTGATGAGATTTCACACGACATCCCGCACCAGAACTGGGGCGAGAAGGAATGGGATCAGGATTTCGCCTACATGAAGGCGATCGGAATCGACACTGTGATCGACATCAGATGCGGATACCGCAAGTTCATAACCTATCCTTCCCCATATCTTCTCAAGAAGGGATGTTACATGCCGTCCGTAGACCTTATCGACATGTTCTGCCGCCTTGCGCAGAAGCACGGAATGAAATTCTACCTCGGACTTTATGACTCGGGAGTCTATTGGGACACAAAGGACATGAGCCATGAGATCGAGGACAACAAGTACGTCATCGACGAGGTATGGAAGATGTATGGCGAGAAGTATGACAGCTTCGGAGGATGGTACCTCAGCACCGAGATCAGCCGTGACACCATCGGAGCGGTAGACGCATTCCACGCAATGGGAGCACAGTGCAAGGAGGTTTCAGGAGGAATGCCTGTGTTCATCTCGCCTTGGATCGACGGAAAGAAGGCAGTGAGCGCAGCAGGAGCGGCATTGACAAAGGAGGACGCCGTTTCCATCGAAGCACATGAAAGAGAGTGGAGCCAGATCTTCCAGGGCATCCACGACGTTGTGGACGCAGTCGCTTTCCAGGACGGTCACATCGACTATGACGAGCTCGACGCATTCTTCAGCGTTAACAAGAAGATGGCCGACAAGTATGGAATGCAGTGCTGGACAAACGCCGAGACATTCGACCGCGACATGCCGATCAAGTTCCTGCCTATCAAGTTCGACAAGCTCCGTCTCAAGCTGGAGGCCGCGAAGCGCTGCGGATATGACAAGGCCATCACCTTCGAGTTTCCTCACTTCCTGAGCCCGCAGTCGGTATATGGCGCTGCAGGTAATTTATATAACAGGTACAAGGAATATTTCAACATCAAATAGATTTCTCGACTTCGCTCGAAATGACAATTATGAAACAGAAGAATACAATCGGATATGTGATATTCATGGCGGTGGTCGCCGCCATCGGAGGCATCCTTTTCGGATATGACACCGCTGTCATCTCCGGCACCACTGAAATCGTGAAGAACCAGTTTCAGCTTACCGATATGATGGAAGGCTGGTATGTGGGCTGCGCGCTCATCGGCTCGATCGCCGGAGTGCTCGTGGCCGGCACACTCAGCGACTACCTCGGCAGAAAGCTAACCATGCTCATCTCTGCCGCCCTCTTCAGCATCTCGGCCATCGGCTGCGCTGTCTGCGGCAGCTTTGACGGCCTCGTGGCATACAGAATCATCGGCGGAGTCGGCATCGGCATCGTATCTATCGTTTCACCTATATATATATCAGAGGTATCGCCTGCAAAGATCCGCGGAACCCTCGTGTCTCTGTATCAGCTTGCAGTGACTGTCGGCTTCCTCATGGCATACCTTATGAACTGGGTGATCGACGCCAACATTGACCCATCTATTACCGGAGACGTGACCCTCTGGCAGAAGATAATGAACACGGAGGCATGGCGCGGAATGCTCGGAAGCGAGACTATCCCTGCCCTCCTCTTCTTCTTCATCATATTCTTCATCCCTGAAAGCCCGAAGTGGCTCATAGTGAACGGCAAGCTCGACAAGGCGGCTGCCGTCCTCGGCAAGATATATGCAACTTCAGAAGAGGTTTCAGAAGAGATCACCGTAACCCAGAACTCACTCAAGGGCGAGACCAAGGGTGCATGGTCAGACCTTCTCAAGCCGGGCATCCTCATCGCTGTGATCACAGGCAGCGCAATCGCCATCCTAGGACAGTTCATGGGTGTCAACGCTGTGCTTTACTATGGCCCTAAGATCTTCTCAGAGGCAGGATTCGACAACCCTATGTTCTCGACAGTCCTCGTAGGCGTAGTGAACATGGTGACAACAATCCTCGCAGTCTTCATCATCGACCGCGTCGGCCGCAAGCAGCTTATCTACTGGGGAGTATCAGGCATGATCATCTGTCTCCTGGCGATCGGCATCTACTTCGCATGGGGCTCGCAGATCGGTCTCGGCAACGGATTCATGCTCACATTCTTCCTTGCATATGTATTCTGCTGCGCGATCTCGATATCGGCTATCGTATTCGTGCTCCTCTCGGAGATGTATCCGAACAGTGTCCGCGGTCGCGCGATGTCAATCGCAGGCTTCGCCCTCTGGATCGGCACATACCTCATCGGCCAGCTTACTCCTGTACTCCTCGGCTGGAGCCAGGCAGGAACATTCTTCATCTTCGCCGCATGCTGCGTGCCATATATGCTGATCATGTGGAAGGTCGTGCCTGAGACAACAGGAAAGACCCTCGAGGAGATCGAAGAGTACTGGAACAACTATAAGAAATAGTTTCAACAAACAGCCTAAACCATATGAACAGGACCCCTCTCAGCAACATAGACGGAAAGAACGCAGCCATGAAGCAGAAGATTCTAGGACTCTGCATCAATGACGGCGACTATAGCCTTGCAGACTTAAGCAAGGAGCTCGGCGCAAGTATCCCTACGATAACCAAACTGGTAGGCGAACTTTTGGAAGATGGTCTTCTGGAAGACATGGGCAAGCAAGGCACAAACGGTGGCAGACGTCCTAGCATATATGGTCTGAATCCATCAGCCGGATACTTTGTCGGAGTTGACATCAGACGCAAGTTCATCAGCTATGCCGTTACTGATTTCAAGGGAAGTCAGATCGACTATCAGGAACAGCTTCCATTCAGCGTGCAGAATTCCGAAGAATCATTCCGGGAAATGTGCAGGTATCTGACCTCTCATATGGAAAGCAACGGGATTGAGCCATCCAGAGTTCTCGCATATGGATTCAATCTTACCGGCCGAGTGAACAATGAAACCGGTTATTGCTTTTCATATTTCATTGGCGAAGACAAGCCCATAGCCTCAGTCCTTGAAGATGAACTCGGAAAACCCGCCTTTGTGGAAAACGACTCCAGAGCGATGACCTATGGAGAATACATCTGCGGAGCAGCGAACAATGAAAAGAACATGCTGTTCATCAATATAGCATGGGGACTTGGAATGGGAATGATCGTGGACGGAAAGCTTTCATATGGCAAGTCAGGATTCTCCGGCGAGATCGGTCACTTCCCTCTCCTGAACAACGACCAGATATGCCATTGCGGCAAGACCGGATGTCTTGAAACTGGTGCTTCAGGCTCTGCTGCGTACAGGATTTTCATGGAAAAGCTCAATGAAGGTAGGACTTCCACTCTTTCAGAAAAGTTCAACAAGGGAGAGCAGATCCACATCGAGGACATCATCGACGCCGTCAGGGAGGAGGATGTGCTTGCAATTGAAGTCATAGAAGAGATCGGAACGACTCTCGGACGCGCAATCGCAGGCCTTATAAACCTGTTCAACCCTGAATTGATTGTCATCGGAGGCAGCATTGCTTCAACTAAGGAATACCTGCTGCTCCCGATCAAGAGCGCCATCCAGAAACATTCGCTCAACATCATAAACAGCGACACCAGCATAAAGTTCTCGAAACTCGGCAAAAGAGCAGGAGCAATAGGTTCATGCATGCTGGGCCGAAGCAAATTCCTTGGATTACTATAAAAACAAACGTGATATGAAGAAGTTTACATTGCCGAAAGATGGCGGCCTCATTGAGGAAGGATTACCAAACGGTATCAAGCATACCTATGAAAGGATTCCGGCTCACATCTTTGAAGACGAAGACGCAGCAAGTGAGCGTCTGGCAGAAAAGATCGTAGAGTCGATAAATGCAAGCAACGGAGTATTCAGACTCGGCCTTACCACCGGTTCATCACCTCTATCGCTCTACAAGTCACTCGTTGGCAGATATGAAGCAGGAGAAGTATCTTTCAAGAATGTAGAAATCTACAGCATCGACGAGTACTACCCTGCACCGGCAGATGACCACAGCCGCAACAGGCGTCTCTATGCAGACCTCGTGGCCAAGGTTGATATCAATCCTGAGAACGTACATGTTCCAAAGCTCACAGAGATCCATGACAGCACATATGTGACTGAGTTCTGTGCAAGATATGACGAAATGGCATCCGGACTCGACCTTCTCATCATGGGAACAGGAGAGAAAGGCCAGATCGGCTTCAACGAATTCGGAGCATCCGAGAACAGCCACACCAGGACAGTGCTTCTTCCATACGGATCAAGAAAAAGACAGGCAAAGAATTTCGCAGGCAACCTCGCAGAGACTCCTGACAAGGCTATCGCCATGGGTATCTCCACAATGATGAGTGCAAAGAAGATCCACCTCATCGCTTGGGGAGAGGACAAGGCCCAGGTGGTAAAGAAGATTGTGGAGGACAAGATGGACCCGTCATGCCCTGCATCACTTCTTCAGAGACACGAACACATCACATTCTACGCTGACGAGAATTCAGCATCACTCCTGACAAGGAATGTTGCACCATGGCTTGTAGGTCCGTGCGAGTGGACACCTAAATTCATCCGTAAGGCAGTGGTATGGCTCTGCGAGCAGGTACACAAACCGATTCTCAAGCTTACACAGAAAGATTACCTCGCTCATGGTCTTGGCGAGCTTCTCGAGCAGCACGGACAATACAGCGACATCAACATCAAGGTATTCAACGACCTTCAGCACACCATTTCAGGATGGCCGGGAGGAAAGCCGAATGCAGACGACAGCACAAGGCCGGTTCCTTCAAATCCTTTCCCTAAGAGAGTCGTGATCTTCTCACCTCATCCTGATGACGACGTCATCTCCATGGGAGGTACATTCATCCGTCTTGCAGAGCAGGGACACGACGTTCACGTCGCATATGAGACATCCGGAAACGTTGCAGTTCACGACGATGTGGTTCTCCAGCACATGGACACCGCACGCGAGCTCGGCTTCGGTGACAGATTTGACGAAGTGAAGGAAATCATAGCATCAAAGAAGCCTGGCCAGCCTGAGCCAAGGGCGCTTCTCAACCTCAAGGGCGCAATCCGCCGTGCTGAGGCAAAGAGCGCAGTCCGCTCATTCGGTCTCAACGACCAGACCAACTGCCACTTCCTTAACCTTCCTTTCTATGAGACAGGAGGCATCAAGAAGGGCGAGCGCACTCAGGCTGACATCGACATCATAATCAAGCTTCTTCAGGAGGTGCAGCCTCACCAGATCTACCTTGCAGGAGACCTTGCTGACCCGCACGGAACACACCGCGTATGCACAGAGGCTGTTCTTGAGGCAATCAACCAGCTCCAGGGCGAGGAATGGCTCAAGGAGTGCCACGTATGGCTCTACAGAGGCGCATGGATGGAGTGGGAACTCGGAAAGGTCGACATGGCAGTTCCGCTCAGCCCGGACGAAGTGATCAAGAAACGTCACGCCATCTACCGTCACCTCTCACAGAAGGATATCGTTCCGTTCCCTGGCGAGGACCCGCGCGAGTTCTGGCAGAGGGCAGAGGAAAGAACAGAGAACACGGCACGTCTGTACAACGAACTCGGAATGGCCGAGTATCAGGCGATCGAAGTATTTGTGAAACTATTTTAACATAAGCAATAAATGAGACTCATCATCAACCAGGACAGCGCCAAGGGCTCACTTTGGGCAGCGCGCTACATTGTTTCAAGGATCAAGGCAAAGGCCGCAGTAACCGACAAGCCTTTCGTGCTCGGACTTCCGACCGGGGGCACCCCAATCGCCACATACCAGGAGCTCATCCGTATGTATAAGGCTGGAGAGGTTTCTTTCAAGAACGTCATCACATTCAACATGGACGAATATGTAGGCCTTCCTGAGGAGCACCCTGAGAGCTACCACTCATTTATGGCAAGAAACTTCTTCGACCATGTGGACGTGCCGAAGGAGAACATCAACATCCTTAACGGAAACGCAGAGGATCTCGCAGCAGAATGCGCAGCATACGAGGCAAAGATCGTCGCAGCCGGCGGCATCGACCTCTTCATGGGCGGCGTTGGCGAGGATGGACACCTTGCATTCAACGAGCCTTTCTCATCACTTGTATCACGCACAAGAGTTAAGAGCCTCACATACGATACAATCCTCGTAAACTCACGTTTCTTCGACGGCGACATCAGCAAGGTTCCTACAACGGCACTCACAGTAGGAGTAGGTACAGTGATGGACGCAAAGGAAGTACTCGTGCTTGCATTCGGCCACAAGAAGGCAAATGCCCTCAGAGAGGCTATCGAAGGCGCATATTCTCACAAGTGCACATTATCAGCCCTCCAGGCACATCCGCACGGAATCATAGTTGCCGACGAGCTTGCTGTAGGTGAACTCAAAGTCAACACATACAGATATTTCAAGGATATCGAGAAGAATAACATCTAATCTTATACTTATATGGAAACAGGCTACATGAAAGTTGTCAACAGCTGGCTCGAGGGTAACTTCGACGAGGCTACCAAGGCACAGATCCGCGAACTTCAGCAGAACGACCCTGTCGGACTGGAAGACGCATTCTACAGAAACCTCGAGTTCGGTACAGGCGGACTGAGAGGAATCATGGGAGTAGGCACAAACAGGATGAACAAGTACACCGTAGGTATGGCCACACAGGGTCTCGCCAACTACATGAAGGCGAACTGCGAAGGTCCGCTCAGCGTATGCATCTCGTTTGACAGCCGTAACAACAGCCCTGAATTCGCTCAGATCGCAGCAAACGTGCTCGCAGCTAACGGCATTCACGTCTACATCTTCAACAAGCTCCATCCGATCGCCCTCATGAGCTACTCGGTAAGAGCGAAGAAGGCTACTGCAGGTATCATGATCACCGCTTCACACAATCCAAAGGAATACAACGGATACAAGGTATTCTGGAGTGACGGTGCACAGGTCACTTCTCCAGTGGACAAGGACATAGTTGCGGAGGTTGCAAAGATCACTGACCCTTCAATGGTCAGATTCGAGCCAGGCGAAGGCGCGGCACCTATCGAAGTGATGGGACACGAGATGGACGAGGCATACCTCGATTCAGTATCGACACTCATGCTTTCTCCTGAGGCTGTCGCAGCTCACAAGGACATCAAGATCGTCTACACTCCTATCCACGGATCAGGTGTGGAGATCGTTCCTGAGTTCCTTAACAAGCTCGGATTCGAGAACATCTATCATGTTCCTGAGCAGGACGTGGTAGACGGAAACTTCCCAACAGTGATGTCACCAAACCCTGAGGAGCCTTCGGCACTTGCAATGGCAGTGGCTGTAGCTGACAGGGAGGGTGCAGACCTCGTAATGGCGACTGACCCTGATGCAGACCGCATCGGCATCGCAGTACGCGACAACGAGGGCAAGATGGTCCTCCTCAATGGAAACCAGACAGGATCTATCCTCACATATTACATTCTCCGCCGCTGGTCAGAGCTCGGAAAGCTCGACGGCAAGCAGTACATCGTGAAGACAATCGTGACTACCGAGCTCATGCGCGCAATCGCTGAGAAATACGGTGTGAAGGTATACAACGTCCTCACAGGCTTCAAGTGGATCGCCGACGTGATCAAGAAGAACGAGGGCGAGACTACATTCGTTTGCGGCGGTGAGGAGAGCTACGGCTTCAACGTAGGTGAGTTCGTCCGCGACAAGGACGCTCCTATCTCATGTGCATTCGTTGCTGAGTGCGCAGCTTGGGCTGCAGCGCAGGGCAAGACCCTCTACCAGCTCCTTCAGGACATCTATGCTGAGTTCGGCTACTACAAGGAGTCACTCATCTCAGTGACAAAGAAAGGTAAGGCAGGTCTCGAGGAAATCGCTCAGATGATGGTTGACTATCGTCAGAATCCTCCTACAGAGCTCGCAGGTTCACCTGTGATCAAGGTCATTGACTACACCAAGCCAGAGGAGACAGGTCTTCCTTCTTCTAACGTCCTCCAGTTCTACAATGAGGCTGGTGATGTCGTTACAGTCCGTCCTTCAGGTACCGAGCCTAAGATCAAGTTCTACTTCGGCATCAAGGGTGCTGACGCAGATGCAAAGAACGAGGTTCTCAGAGCACAGTTCAGCAAATAATCTGCATGTGCATAAATAGAAAGAGAGGTGATGTCACATCGGCATCACCTCTCTTTTGATTTCGTTTGAATTAAGCGTTGAGAGTATAGTACTCGCAATCCTTTCCGCAACGAGTTTCTACTACTACGTTGAGCTTGCCCTCACGAGCGAGCCAGCCGAGAGCTGTGTAGAACTCTGCGCTGCCAAGACCAGTTTCCTTCTTGAGTTTGGTCTCAGTCATCTTACCATTTGCGTTGAGTACGTTCCATACAACGCCTGCGTTGTTACCGATGTTGTTGATTTCCATAATAATTAATCTTTTAAAAATTGTAACTTCCTTGACGGCTCAGGCCGTCATCACTATAACTAACTTTCTATTTTCGGGTGCAAATATAAAAACAAATAAAATATAACTTATTTTAATACAATGAGTTAAGAAACTATAGTATCATTGTAAATCATTTGCAAAGTCTCCAACCCATTTACGATTTGACACAAAACAGGCGATTTCAATAACAATTGTTTATTTAAGAACAGTGCCAAAAGTTTTTGTAAAAAATTAACTTTGCATAAAAGACAAAGGATAAACAATATGAAAAGGATTGGTATTATTATTTTAAGCATCATCATGATGACTGACATCACGACTGCATACGCATGGGGTCCCAAAGGACACGATGTAGTTGCAGCCATTGCCGAGCAGAACCTGACTCCAAGAGCAAAGAGAAAGATTTCAAAGCTGTTGGACGGTAAATCGATCATATATTTCTCATCGTGGATGGACAACATCCAGAACTCACCTTATTGGGAAGACGGGTATTACAAGACAAAGACATGGCACTATGCCAATGTAGACAAGGGCGAGACCTACCAGACAATGACCAAAAACGAAAACGGTGATGTTGTAAGGGGCCTTGAAATGCTTACCAGAGAACTGAAGGAGAATTATGACCAGCTGACAGACAGCATGAGAGTGGACTATCTGAAGATGATCGTGCATATGGTCGGCGACCTGCATTGCCCTATGCATGCAGGAAGATTGACAGATCTGGGAGGCAACCGTACTAAGGTTATCTGGTTCAGGAACGAGACCAATCTGCATTCCGTATGGGACAGCAAGATGATTGATGCGGCACGTAGCTGGAGCTACACCGAATGGTGCGACCACCTTGACAGGGCTGACAGGAAACAACGCAAAAGCATAATGAGCGGAACATATGAGGAATGGTTCACCGAGACTGTTGCGGAAGCTGCAAGAATATATGAATATGTTGAAAGTTCATCAGAAATAGTTCCGGTCCTTTCATACCAGTTCGTATATGACTTCTCTCCTCTTCTGGAAGAACAGCTGCTCAATGCCGGCTACAGACTGGCCTACGTGCTCAACAGCATATTCTAAACAGAAAGGGACTTCCGGCCGGAAGTCCCTTTTTTGAGCGGGTAACGGGGGTCGAACCCGCGGCCCTCGGCTTGGGAAGCCGATGCTCTACCACTGAGCTATACCCGCAAAAGACAATGCAAATATTGCAAATTTCAAGCAGAATACAAATCAAATCGGCCTTAATTCATCTGAAAGGGTCCCTTTTGCAACAGTTATCACTCGTACTGACGGGACAGCATCTCCGATCTGGAATGCAACTGAAGTCGTCGTTCTTACCGGCATGCCGTTATATTCTCCCTCCGCATTATTATGCCTGTGACCGGCATATACTGCTGACACACCCATTTCCTCGAACAGTTCGAAATAGTCCCGTCTTTTATCCTTCTGGATCTGGAAATACCCGTCATCTTCTTCGATATCTGTCATGAAGAAAGGATGATGAGCGAACACGAAGGACACCTCATCACCATTTTTACCAAGTGCATCCTCAAGCCATATCTTCTGGCCTTCCTCCTGCGGATCATTGTATTTTATCAGATTGGAATTTATTCCCACCAGCCTCACTCCTCTTTCGGCATAGACAAAGCGGTCTTCTCCAAAGCGGCTCGTGAAAGGCGTAGAATCGACATTACCTTCGTTTATGAAAACATCATGATTCCCTGGAAGATGAAATACCTTTACCGTCTTGCTGATACCTGAAACAATATCTGCGAAAACGGTCCATTGCTCCTTGTCAGCAGCATGATTGACCTGATCGCCGGTAAAGACAACGACATCCGGTCTGATGTCATTTATCATCTCTACCGCTTTCTTCAGGCACTCTGTTTCATATGTAAGGTCATTCACATATTCAGTACCCTCCCTCTGACTTACCTCAGCAGCAGTAAATCCCAGCTGGGCATCGGCAATCTGCACGATGACAAAAGGGTCTGCGGCACATGCAGTCATCGCAGCCGCCATAAAGATGAACAGAAGTCTTTTCATGATTTATATGATTGAAATACCTTTCCAGCTTGACGGCACAGGAGCCTCGACAGTCATCTGTTCCTTCTTGACAGGGTGTACGAAAGTAATGCGGCGGGCATGAAGAGAGATACCACCGTCAGGATTGGAGCGCGGGGCACCATACTTCAGGTCTCCTTTGATAGGACAGCCTAGATTCGAGAGCTGACAGCGGATCTGATGATGACGTCCTGTCAGGAGCTCGACTTCTACCAGCCAGTATCTGTCAGTCTTGTCGATCTGCCTGTAGTTAAGCTTGGCAAGCTTTGCATCTTTTCTTGCGGAACCGGGACGGCATACAAAAGACTTGTTCTGCTTCTCGTTACGCCATAGCATATCCTCAAGACGGCCTTCAGAGGGTTTCGGCTCCGAACAGACGAGGGCCCAATAGAATTTATGTACATCGGAGTCACGGAACATTGCGTTAAGGCGTTCCAAAGCCTTCGAGGTCTTTGCCAATATGGTTATACCGCTGACCGGACGGTCCAGACGATGCGGCAGTCCCATGAAGACCTGTCCCGGTTTGGCATCACGCTGCGCGATGAATGCCTTGTATGTCTCTGTCAGGGGCTCGTCCGAAGTCTTGTCACCCTGGACGATCTCCCCCACCTTCTTGTTTACCACAAGCAGGTGATTGTCCTCATAAAGTATTCTTGATGCGAGGTCCTGGAACTCCTCGCTTGATAATTGACGATATATCATAATATTTGTATAGATCCTCACGTCGCTGCGCTCCTCAGGATGACAGCAACGGATACAAAAATAGTAATTCTGTCATTAATTTCAGCACGATGTCACTTCAAAACTGACATTTTGACATACATTTTATTCATGTTGCCATTGGCACAAGTTTCGTTATTATTCCGGTCGTCATCAGGAACGCAGGATGAAGACCTGAGCCCTGATGTCATTCTGAGCAAAGCGAAGAATCTAGAACAGAAGATAAATTTAAAAATTATAAGAATTATGGGAAAAATCATTGGAATTGACCTTGGAACCACCAACTCATGCGTGGCAGTGATGGAAGGAAACGAGCCTACCGTCATCATCAATAACGAGGGACAGCGCACCACTCCATCTGTAGTGGCATTCACCGACGGCGGTGAGAGAAAGATCGGTAACCCTGCAAAGCGTCAGGCAATCACCAATCCTCACAAGACAATCTTCTCTATCAAGAGATTCATGGGAGAGAAGTACAGCCATGTATCAGGCGATATCGCACGCGTACCATATAAGGTAGTGAAAGGCGACAACGACACTCCACGTGTCGACATCGACGGCCGTCTCTACTCACCACAGGAGATCTCTGCAATGATCCTCCAGAAGATGAAGAAGACTGCTGAGGAATACCTCGGACAGGAGGTTACAGAGGCTGTCATCACAGTTCCTGCATACTTCTCTGACTCACAGCGTCAGGCTACAAAGGAGGCTGGCCAGATCGCAGGTCTCGAGGTTAAGCGTATCATCAACGAGCCTACAGCAGCTGCGCTTGCATACGGTCTCGACAAGATGCACAAGGACATGAAGATCGCTGTATACGACCTCGGTGGCGGTACATTCGATATCTCTATCATGGATCTCGGAGACGGTGTATTCGAAGTACTCTCTACCAACGGTGACACTCACCTCGGTGGTGACGACTTCGACCAGGTGATCATCGACTGGCTCGCTTCAGAGTTCGCGGCAGAGAACAGCGGCATTGACCTCAAGAAGGACCCTATGGCCCTCCAGAGACTCAAAGAGGCTGCAGAGAAGGCTAAGATCGAGCTCTCAAGTCAGACTTCTACTGAGATCAACCTCCCATACATCATGCCTGTAGACGGTGTTCCAAAGCACCTCGTAAAGACTCTTACAAGAGCCAAGTTCGAGCAGCTCGCCGACAATCTTATCCAGAGAACAGTTGAGCCATGCCGCAAGGCCCTTCAGGACGCAGGTCTCAACGCATCAGACATCAGCGAGGTTCTCCTCGTAGGTGGTTCTACACGTATCCCTGCAATCCAGGCAGTTGTAGAGAAGTTCTTCGGAAAGGCTCCTAACAAGAGCGTGAACCCTGACGAGGTCGTTGCAATGGGTGCAGCTATCCAGGGTGGTGTGCTTGCAGGTGACGTGAAGGACGTGCTTCTCCTCGACGTGACTCCGCTTTCACTCGGTATCGAGACTCTCGGAGGCGTGATGACAAAGCTCATCGAGGCCAACACCACAATACCTACAAGAAAGTCACAGGTATTCTCTACAGCCGCTGACAACCAGCCTGCAGTAGACGTACACGTACTCCAGGGAGAGCGTCCTATGGCAAAGGACAACAAGCTCATCGGAAACTTCATCCTTGACGGTATCGCACCGGCTCCAAGAGGTGTTCCACAGATCGAAGTGACATTTGACATCGACGCGAACGGTATCCTCAACGTGTCTGCAAAGGACAAGGCTACAGGTAAGGAGCAGAACATCCGCATCGAGGCATCATCAGGACTTTCTGACGCTGAGATCCAGAGAATGAGGGATGAGGCCAAGGCTAACGAGGCAGCTGACAAGGCAGAGAAGGAGCGCATCGACAAGATCAACAACGCTGACGGTATGTGCTTCCAGACTGACAAGAACCTCAAGGAGTACGGCGACAAGATCCCTGCAGAGAAGAAGGCTGCGATCGAGGAGGCAAAGAACAAGCTCCAGGATGCAGTAAAGGCCCAGAACATCGCTGACATAGACAAGTACAACGCAGAGCTCGAGGCAGCATGGCATGCAGCTTCAGAGGACATGGCGAAGGCAGCTCAGGCTGGTCCTCAGCCAGGTGCACAGGGCCCTTTCAATGGCCAGGCAGGTCCTCAGGGTGGAGCAGACGACCAGGGAGTTGACGAGCAGTAACAGATACATGTTTCACTGATGCAGAAGAAGCATCATTGATTATCAATACATTACGAAAAGTGCGCTACAGGAAACCGTAGCGCACTTTTATTTTAACATCCTATCAGTCAATAAATTAGGTCTATCTTATACCATGAAACTTTATTTTTTGCTTTGATATAGGTTTTGCATATCTTCGCAGACAGAAAAACGAATACCATGAGAGGATTGATTATAATATTGCTGGCGGGATTGATGCTGGCCGGATGCACAAGGCAAGATAAGGATCTTCCACGTCCTGACATCAGCATGGCAACTGACAGCGCTGCATATATAGAGATGCTGGAGAAGGAAATCACGCAGAAGGTGATGGAAAAGGAAAGGAACACGAGATCCATGATGCTGACCGTCATCATTCTGACAGTCATAGTGGCATCGGTGGCCGTGGACAAGATCGCAATCGCCAAGCGCAAAACCGAAATCAGGAACAAATGGCTGAAGAGGGATATAGAGAAACTGGAAAAGGAGAAGGAGATGCTCTCCGGAATGAAAGAGGAGGGCGTACTCAATGATGAGATGAAGATGCTTCTGGAAGACAGACTCAATGTGCTCAACGGATTCATCACGGCCCATATCTCGGGAAATTGCTCGGAGAAAGCCTATAACGAGCTGGAAAGACTTATGAGTGACCGTAACAGCTTCATCGAATCAACCCGCATGTCTTTCATCATAGGACATCCACGATTCCTGATATACCTGAAGGAAAAAGGACTGACCGACCTTGAAATAGGCTACTGCTGCATGCATGCAATCGGACTGCGAGGCAAGGAAATCGTCGCCTACCTCAACAGCCGCAGCTACTACAACTCCAGCAGCGCCATCAGAAAGAAACTAGGACTTAACGAACACGACACAAACATAAACCTATACATCCAGAAACTCCTGAAAGAGATCGACGAAGATGTACCTGTAAAATCCACACAAGCATGAGAAACATATTTGAAGATCCGATAAGCGGCATCCTTCTGGCCTTAGGAGGATGTTTCGGAGGAGTGGGACTGTTCATGGCAGGCTATGACTCCATACCTGGAACCATATTTATAATAATCCAGACCGTTTTCATCGGCCTTTTCATATTCCGTCTCATAAGAATGTGGATGAACAAGGAATACAATCCCCTGACACGCCATCTGCCGTATCTGAAACTTGCCGAGGCCGCATTATGGTTCCTTGTCATCATCTTATGGTGGGACGAGGTAAACAACAGGGACGAGTTCTTCGGCATAGGCATAATGATCTTCCTGGTGATCTACGGGGCCAAGGATGTCTATGATGCCATAAAACTACTTATAATCAACAAAAACAGATAGCTATGGATTTCTGGGATATCGCATACACATTCATCATTCCGGCATTGGCCGGAGGCATCCTCGGGCCGATATATGCCCGATGGTTCCGCTGGTGGCGCAGAAGCCGGAAACAGAAGAAGGCTAATAGCTGAGCTTCACGCCGAGATAGAAGCAGCGAGGGGCTGCAGGACCGTAGATATAGCCTGAATCACGGTCCGGTCCCTGATCGAAGTCGTCTTGGAAGGCATTGAAGATATTCTGGACGCCGGCATTGAGCTGAAGCTTTATGTTATTGTAAAGCTTGAAATCATATGCCGCCTTGAAGTTCATGTCAAAGAAGCCATTGGTTGTCTCCGTACGGTTTGCCTCGATCCAGCCTGCGTGGTGCTCCACAAGCATGCTTCCTGTATATGTACCGCTCAATGAGAGCATGAACTGCTTCAAAGGATTGTATGATGTCACAAAATAGCCGTAGAAGTCCGGAGTACGGAACATCTGCGTGGTAGCCTCGACATCATCAGCCCATGCATGTGCCTCCTTATAGTTCGAGCGCTGGAGGGTCACGCCTGCCTGCATCTGCCACAGGCTCTTGTATGCAAGCTTTCCTTCAATGTTTCCGCCATATACACGCGCTCCCGACTCATTGCGTCTCTCCTTGATAAGCACACCGTCCTCTACGCCGATTTCGGTCAATGCAAATACATCAGAAAGATCGGTATAGAATCCTTCGAGGAGCAGATTTCCCTGCCAGCTGCCCCAGCTATGGTACATATCGGCCGACAGGCTGACGCTCTGTGACTTCTCGACCCTCAGATCATCCGCAAGACGTATCATGGATACGATTCCTCCTACATTATCGATATGAAGGTCCTCATCAAACGCCTGCGGCGCACGGAATCCATATGAATAGCTTGCGCGAAGGTTCACATTCTTCGTTGGATTGTATCGCAGGTTGGCGCGAGGGCTGAAGATGATGCCGTCAATGAGATTATGCTTGTCCAGACGGCCTCCTAGGAGGAAACTCCAGCGCGCATTCTTCCACTCGTTCTGCAGATATGCGCTTCCGATACGGATCATCTGGTCGGTAAGACGGTCATATCCCCACATATTGTCCTTGAGATGGTCCTGGTTGTATTCGATTCCGGCAGTCAGGTCGGCAGGCATGAAGATACAGTTATCAAACTTATACACATACTGGCTTCCGAGGACCCATGTAAGGTCATAAGTCTCTCCATATGCATTAGGATCCATTCCTGCTCCGTAGTAGCTTTCGCGGTTGATGTGCTGCACCGAGCCGAACACATTCAGACGATGCTTTTCATCACGCGAGAACCAGTCATATTTGAGGGATCCGGTATTGATGCTGTGGCGTACCTGCTCAGCAATCATGGCCTCATGAGGAGGAAGATGGAGATTGTCTCCGCCGCGACGATATTCCTGAAGATGATGGTACTCGGCAGTAACCTTGCTGTAAAGGCCTGTCTTAATGTATCCGCGCATGCCAAGTGTCTGGCCGCTCATCTCTGTAAGTTCGGTAAAACCGTCCCCGTCATGGTCATATCCGTGCTTCTGACGGTTCTGGCCGAAGACAGCGATTCCCATCTTGTTGTCTTCAGTCACAAGGGATGCATTGAGAGAGGTATTGTTGTCAAATGCACCTGTTCCGTTGATGCTGCTTATGGTATGAGCCAAGGAAGCCGAATTACGGACAGGTTCCTTTGTGATGATATTGATGGTTCCTGCAATGGCAGAAGAACCGAAAAGGGCCGAGCCGCCGCCTCTCATTACCTCTACCCTATCGACCATATTGGCAGGAAGCTGCTCGATGCCATAGACTCCGGCAAGGGCACTGAATATCGGACGCGAATCTATAAGTATCTGGGTATAAGGTCCGTCAAGACCATTGATACGTACCTGCTGATAGCTGCAGTTCTGGCAATTGTTCTCAACGCGGACTCCAGGCTGGAATACAAGTCCCTGCGACAGAGAGGTCGCGTTTACCTTGTCGTATGTATCCATATTGACTACATTGACAAGGGTCGGAGCCATCATCCTCGCAGTCTCGCTCCTGTTTGCAGAAACGACGACACCGTCAAGAAGGACATTATCTTCTTCAACAAAGAAATTCACTTCAAGAGAGACCCCGTCCTTCAGGACGATTTCCTTGGAAACGGTCTTGTATCCCACTCCAGACACCTGAAGTACGAATGTACCTTCCGGAAGATGCTCAAGGAAATAATGACCGGTATCACCGGTAGTTGTACCTACCGTCGTTCCCTTCAGCGAGACGACAAGAAAAGGGACATGCTCCCCGGTATTCCTGTCAAGAACATGTCCGTGTACGCTTGCTTCAGTATATTTTCTATCAGTTGCAAAGAGAAGTGCGGGCATAAGAAAAGCCCACAGAAATATAAGGATTCTGGTTTTCACAATCTTGAATTTTAAATTTCGGTGGGCAAATTTACAGCTGACATACCGAATCAGCAATAGCTATTTATTGGTATTCCAGGTCTGATTATTCTACAGGAATAGACTCGACTCTGACGAACTGCTGCGTGAATGACGGGGCGTCTGTCGCCACCCAGAGCATTTCCTTTTCAGTGAGGCTCTTGATTGTGTAGCGATGTGCCCATTCTCCTCCGTCGTGGTCGTAGTTTCCACGGATGATGGATCCAAGTTCCTCGTCAGTATAGAGAAAGTATGAACCGGTGAGGACATGAGGAACGTCGGTGAAGCTGTCCATGTTCTGATACATGGTATATGTCTTGTCATTGCGGACAATGTCAAGGTATACATATGTACCCTCAGCGAGTTCTTCGCCGTTCCACTTCAGCAGTTGCCACTGTCCGGAGATATTATGTGCATTGACCTCGAGCTGTACTTCATCAGGTTCGGTCAGTATCACCTTATCGCATGAGACCGCTGCAACTGAGAATGCTATGATTGCGATCAGACTGATTATTCTTTTCATATTGTTGTTTTACTTTGTTATTATTTAGATTCCTCGACTTCGCTCGGAATGACAGGTGGGGAGTTCGGAATGACATGTAGGGAGCTAGGAATGACAACGGTTATGGTTGACTTGGAAGGCGGGAGTCCGAGGCCTTTGAGGATGATTTTCATCGTTTCTCTGATTCCGGGCTTTGAAGGATCGAAGGCGATCCTGATCTGACCTTCTGTTCCGGGCTGCACTGTCGCTGGGACCGTGGAGAATTCAAGGCACTCTGGCAGGAATGCTGTCTCACATTGAAGTTCGACAGGTCTGTCTCCGACATTTATGAAACGTATTGTCTCGACAGCCTTGCCAACTCCTGCGAATGAAACTTCCGAGCGCCTCAGGCGGACCGGGCCCATCTGGACGGGCCAATCCGCCGAAAGGTCGGCGCCGCTTGCCACATCAACGGAGAGTTTCAGGACTGCTGCCGGCGCATTGCCCTTCTGCGTGTATACGAACACCTTTCTCTCAAAGCGTCCGGGATGCCCCTTTGGATTGTATTTCACCCTGATTTCAGCCTTCTGACCTGGCTTTACTTCCTTTACAGAGCAGGTTGCCGAAGCGCATGAACAGGTTGAAACAAGCCTTTCTATATGCAGAGTCGAGGAGCCTATATTAGTGAAAGCATACACGAAGATCTGTGGAGCATCATCTTCACTCATAGGATCAGCGACTATGTGCCTGACATCAAAGCGCAGAAACGCGGAATCGGCGCTCAGACGCGGGCTGTAAACTTCTTCCAGCCTGTCCTGAGGGACGATTCTTATCTGCGCAGATGCTGTCGCGGCCGCAATGACCGCAACACACATTGCCATTATTAATCCATATACTCTCATCAGATTTCTCGACTACGCTCGAAATGACAACTATAGCCATCCGTTGCCGTTCGCTGTCTCACGCACGGTGATTACAAATCTGTCGGTCCTCGAACCGGTCACTGTCGCTTCGGTCTGACCTGTCTTGAGACCCTTCACTATTATCTTACCGCCCTCGACTGATGCAGTTGCAACACTCTGGTCAGCCACTGTCACGGAGAAAGATGTTCCGTCCATGTACATAGACGGATCGACCGTCATCTGACCGCCTGCAGCTACATAAAGGTTAGGGAAAGTCATTTCAACTCCAGAGCCTTCGACAGCCTTGAGAAGAGCATATGCGTTCACCTGACCATGTCCCATTCCGCCTTTGAAGGCTGCCATGTCAAACGACATCATAGGTGAAGAGCCCTCAAGGTCTGCTACATATTTCTTATACTGCTTGATGCCGGTCATATACTTGTCGATAGGGGTAGCCGTCTCATACAGCAAGGCCTTGAACTCATCAGCAGTGAAGTGTCGTCTGAGCTTTGCGGCATAGGAGAGTCCAAGAGCCGCTACTCCTGACACATGAGGGCAAGCCATTGACGTTCCTTCCATATATCCATATCCGCTTTCACTCACATTGAGAGGAAGCGTAGAGAGAATGCATCCGATCTCTCCGACCCAGTGGTCTTCGTCTGCATACTCCCAGTAATAATCCTGGTCTCCGCCCGGAGCCGAAATCGTTGTTCCCGGTCCATAATTGCTGTATACCGCAGGGGTGAAGTCGCCTGCTGTAGCAGCCACCGCTACGAAATCAGGATATGCTCCAGGGTAGCTGGCTGCAGGAGCAGCCTCGTTTCCACCGGCGAATATGGCCAGACCGCCGTCAATCACACCGTCAGGAGAACCTGCGTGGTGAATGAAGTAATCAAGGGCCTTTCTTTCAAGTACATTGTATGACTCCCACTCCTCATCTGTAGAATACTGCGGAGTCCAGTCATATGGATTGGCGGCGCCTGAAATATAGCCCCAGCTGCACTGGAGGATCACAGCTCCGTTGTCGGCTGCATACTTGATGGCACGAACCTCTTCGAGAACAGTACCTGCATACATTCCTGAGAATATCTGGCAGGACATGATCTTCACTCCCGGTGCCGAACCGTCACCTCCTGCTATCGAACTGATTCCTATTCCATTATTATTTGTCGCGGCAATAACTCCAGCCACATGGCTTCCATGTCCGGAATCATACTTGGAGTCTGTCGAGATGACACCCGTCTTCTGCACAAAGTTATAACCGTGATAGTCTCCGGCATATCCATTGCCGTCATTATCCTCGGTCGAGCGCCATATTTCATCCTCATTCACCCACATGCTGGCCTTGAGGTCCGGATGGGTCACATCCACACCTTCGTCAAGAACTGCAACGATTATGGAAGGATCACCATAGCAGTTCAGTTCAGTCCATGCCTTCTCAACCTGGACATCAGCATCCTTGACAAACTTGGTCGGACGGAGGTCTCCGTTATTGACAAGATGCCACTGATCGGCAAGCAGCGGGTCATTGAATGCGGAAGACGATGTCTTTGCCGTCAGCTGACGCAGCTTCTCTGCAGTCAATGGCACAGCCTTGCCTTCACTGGCTCTCTTCAGGGTGCGGTTGAACTCGATCCTGCTCACCTCGCCCAGTTGCGATAGTTTCTCAGCCACCTGCGCGACAGGACAATCCTCATTGAAACGGACTACGTACCACAGATGAAGTCCCTCTTCGCGAGCCTTTGACTCGCTTCGCGGATCTGCCGGAAATACTCTCTCTATAGAATATCCGTCTACAAGGTCAAGCACCTCGTCCACGCTGAGAATTCCGGAACGGGTCATTGGAGCGGCAGGACCGCTCTTTGTCAGACCTGCCTTGTCCAGGATTTCTGCGACATGTGGATCGAAGCGGACGAGAAGCTGACCGGGCACAGCATCAACTGCAGCATCCGGACGATGCTTTACTTCTTCCTGCGGAGCCTCGACGGCACAGGAAGCGACTCCGGCCACAATTGCGGAAAGTATCAATATCTTATTTATGAATTTCATCATTCAACAATATTACTCGGATTATACTTCTTGTTAGGATACAGTCTGTAATAGTCGTCAAGACTGGTCGGTTCGTTGCTGAAGCCTGCATTCCTTCCGTCCTTGGTCTTGCCTTCCTGAGAGAAGACGAGGGAGAACGGCGCCCAGAGGTCAAGCTTAGGATGCTTGAGAAGCCATTCCGGAATCCTTCCCGTAAAGCGATTGTAGTTGATCGCAAAGAAACGCGTGTCAGGAAGAACCTTAGGAAGGTTCTGGAGTTCTGTCGGAAGCGCTGTCAGACCTGTTGCCAAAGAATCCTTAAGTTCCTCGAATGTCCACACCGGAAGTCCTTCGTCTGTCATATCCGGGAGCTCTCCCTGCAGATAATTCACTGAAAGGCGGACAGTGTCCAGCTGGTTCCACTTGAGTATCCTCTTGAAGGACTCCATTCCCGCCTCGGTCCTCAGATCGTCTGCAATCAGACCGCCGACATTCTCCCTCACATCATTGCTGAGATCATATATAGTATGACGCTGATTCGCATTCATTACAAGAGCGTGAAGGTTCGGGAAGTTTTCCGGAGTCAATATGTCAGGAACAGACTCGAAGCAGTTGGAACTGAGGTCCAGGTATTCGAGATTCTTGAGATTGACGAAATCCGGATGCAGTGATGTAAGACCATATGCTCCGATAGTAAGCCTCTTGAGACCAGTGAGCTTAGTGATATGCTCGCCGGTGTCAAGGCTGCGGAGGAAGTGGTTGGCATTTGAATATATGGCAATCTCCTCTGCGGCAGTAAGGTACTGGATCTCATAAGGTATCGCCTCCTGGGTCTTGAACATGAAGAACTGAACATATCTGACACGTCCCTTGTTCGGTCCGTCCTTCCACACCGCCACATTGTTCCAATGCTCCAGTCTCTCGGATGTCTCCCACTCAGTGAACATTCCAAGCGCACGGCTCACTGCAAGAATGGCGAGAGAGTCTCCGGCCGGTGTTCCGACCTCGATAGGCAGAGCTGCCTTCTGTATCACTCTGAGGCCGTCATGGCGGGCCATCTGCACATCTTCCTTCGGCTGGAAGACCACATCGGCTATTCTCTCCACATCACGGGAGTTGACCTTCCAGTCAAACCTCACCACTGTCTCACGCGGCCTCGATCCCCTGTCAAGTTCAAGGTCTGATTTCTTGAACGAAAGCCATGATGCCGCACCGTCAGGAAGTTTGACATCAAAATCGACATTCGACCTGACCCTGACCTCGAAATGTCTGTCGTCATAGCCTGCATAGTCCTCCACATTCTTCTCTGTCTCCTTCAGAGTCAGCTGGTAGTCGTAACCGCTCTGGATGATCTCAAAATCCTTCTTGTCATCCGAGTCATCCAGGCTCTGGATCCTGACTGCACCTGTGCGCTGTCCGAACACAAGAGTAGTATCTATGCTTATGGTGCACTCCTGAGAGCCACGTCCGTTGGCCGGAGAAATAGTTATCCACGGTGACTCGGTCATAGCCACCCAGCTTCCAGGTGCTGTAACCTGCACAGTCCTTCTGCCACCTTCTGCTCCGACCTGGATGCTTGTCTGATCGACACCGAGTTCAACCTGCGATGCCGGCACGCATGCCGCTGATATCAAAGCCGCGGCAGCAGCAAATATTATTCTTCGTATGAGTTTCATATGTTTTCCTCCGGCATTAGTTGATCAGTATGTCACAGTTCCTGATATCCTGCGTCTTGTCATAAATCAATATGTATGCACCTGTCTGTATGGCATAGCAGACATCCGATGCATCGAAAATGATCTCAGGATTGTCACTGATGTCAAGATAATAGCATATCGTCGAAATAGTGTCTTCTATCTTGCCAAGGTTATTCGAGCCGATATAGAATCCGCGCAGTCCCCTGTGCTGGTAAATGCCCTCCGGCCAGTCTGACAGGCACCTTTCACCGTTCTCATCGCGCTGCGACCTGATGGCGAAGACAGTCAGATACTGGCTGTCAAGCGGCTCCCAAGGGAATTCCTTGAATCTGTTGTGAGACAGCTCGACACCATAGAGGTACGGGAGATTTCCTGCATGCATATCTCTCGGCAGATCTGAAAGATCGTTGTATGAAAGATCAAGAGAAGACAGGTATATGGCATTCTCATATTCGAACGATCCTTCCGGAATGACCTCCACGTTGCATCCTCTCAGATTGACATACATCACAATGGAATTCGACTTTGCCAGTTCAATCGGATAAGCCTTGATTCCCGGATTGTTGGCAAGGGTGAGGGTCTCCACATTGACACCCTTGAAAGCGTCACCATTCTGGAAACGGGTAATCCTGTTATAAGAGAAGTCAATCGACACAATAGTATATATGGACTTCGCTGAGAAAATGTCAGGGAACTCAGTGAAAAGGTTATTGCGGACAGAGAATGTCTCAGTATCCTCGGTAAAGCAGAAGACTCCCTGCTCATTGACCGGGAAAGAAGACAGGCGGTTGTTGTCGAGGAACAGCTGAACCGGCTTGATCTCGTTGCCCCATGCCTCTTCTATCGTATGAATCCTGTTGGAAGAGAAATCCAGCAGTCCCATCTTCTTCATATTCTTGATCTCCTTAGGGATCACCTCAAGGCTGTTTTCATTGAAATACAGGATCTGGATCTTTTCAGCAGAAGGTCCCTCAGCCAGAGCCTTGATACCCTTCAATGCCTCCTCGGCACTCCACTGGGAATTGTTGGCAAGGTTGAGCGACACCAGTTCCGGCATCCTGGCCAGAGCCATAGGGAACTCTGTCATCTCAGGACAGTTATAAACCTCAATGTCTGTGCATGACACCAGACCGGACATTTCCTTCGGAAGAGTGGTCAGTTCACCGTTTGCAATGAAGAGCTGCTCAAGTTTGGCAAGTTTTCCTATTTCCGGCGGGAGACTGAGAAGACCGTTGGTAAGCTTTCCGTGATTCATGTCCATAGGCTTGATCCTCATGCGACCGGTAGTCTCATCTATTATGTCAGACTCCTTCATGTATGTGTACATTGCCGTCTCCGGAATCACTATGTCATGCTCTGCCAAGGCTCTGGCTACAGGCTCGGACATCTGCTCTGCAGGATGAAGAGCCCTCATATGCTCCTTATGTCTCTCGAAGCGGTTTCTGGTTCCCTTGCCCGGCTGCACAGTAGGGTCATATGCAGACTGGTTGCTGTCATTGTGGGAACCGAGATACAGTTCAACCAGCTCGGTAAGCTGGCCGAGTGCCGCAGGCATATGGCCATGGAAACCGAAGCCGCTGAGATTTATCATGGCAACTCGTCCGTTCGAGTGGAGAGAGACACCCGGCTGGTCACCCCAGAGGTCAGGATCCTTGTTGAAGTCCCAGTTGATTCCGACAGGATAGTCCTCTCCATTATAATACCACTCATCACCGTTCAGTGCCTTCCATATCTCGTACAGGGCATAATAGTCCTTTATGTACTCTGCTGTATGATATAGTCTCACGGGAACATCCACCTCAGTAGTCCTGTTGTCCTCTATGACAAAACCGGCCACATTCCTGTTGCTCGTCTCCAGGAGACTGCGTCCCGAGTCATAAGCTTCATATGACTCGACCACATACTCGCCGGCAACCAGAGACAGCAGCGTATCGCACTGAAGGCTCGATGTACGGTAGCCGTCCTCGACATCATCCGTCTCGTCAAAATGCAGTGAGAACTTTGCCGGAAGCTTTTCAAACTTTGTCTTGACTCCTTCCTTGGATCTCACTGACAAAGTGATGAACTTGATCTCATCAAAAGTGTAAGGACGTGCAGGAGCCTTTGTAACCTGCTCAAAGTCAGACATGTCCTTGACTATGGTAAACCTCACCTTGCCCCTTTCTACCACATTGGCCAGAAGATCATGGACACAAAGACCGCCGGGGATCACCTCAAAAGACATCTGAGATGAAGCCGGAGTGCCTTCATAAACCACTTCGTCCAGCTTGTTGAAGAGGGAGAAGTTAAGGACATCATATTTTCCTGCCAGAAGCTTGAGCTTGTCGCTTCTCAGACCGAACTCGGCCGCATTGTCGTCCGACGCATTGACCGGAAGTGTCTGTGATATCCTGTTGCCTTCATAATCCAGGGCTACCTTTATCTTGGTGACATCCTTCAGGTAGTCCAGCTGCTCAAGCACAGCCTTGGTCTGAGTGTCATCATATGAGGCGGCCTTATACAGTTTGAACTGTACATGACCATACTGGTGATCGCGGTAATCCGGCTCCGCCTGAGTACATGCGGCCGCCGTCAGTACCGCTGACAGCCAGATGACAATATTCTTAATATATCTCATAGCTTATTGTTATTCTGCAGTTTCACGAAGATCAAGAGTACATACGAGAACCAGTATCGTCTCGTCGGCAGAGTTGGAGAATATGATGTTGCCACGAAGGTAATCCCTTCCTTCCGGCATCTCCATATATATGGTCACACCACCATCTACAAGAGCCACGCCTCCGAGAACTCCATTCACGAAGTCCTCGTCATATTTGAGGTCATTCACCCTGATATTATGCCTGAACATATACGGATTGACCGTATGCTTCTTGATTGAAGACGGGATGGATATCGTCATCGGCATCGCAGGCATCGTATAACGGAGATGATATACAAGCGCTTGTCCTTCACGATATTGGCTGAACGACGGATCCTCACTTACATCTTCGAGGGTCGCGCCGACCATCGGAGCATACATGACGCTTTCTCCTATGAAGGCCACATCTGCAACTTCGCCGATAATCTCTTCCGGATCAAAGCGGCACTCGATGACAGCAAGCACATTGCCTTCTGTTCCATACAGCACAACATGACCGGTCTGAGCGGTTTCTGAAACCATATCCACGACTCCTCCCTTCATATCTTCGTCAAGTGTCATTGAAAGGAAGCCGTTCTCGTCGAACACCTTATATGATGTCACTGCCGATGTGAAGATCATTCTTGCGTTGTCTCTTGCATACTGATTGGTATAGACAAGCTCATAGGCATATCTTGTCTGTCCGAACCTGCTATAGAGGTCCTCATTTTCCGAAACCGCGAATGTCGCTCCGCCGGCCGCCATATCAGATGGATTGGCAAGCATGGAAATGAATTCCTGATCGCTTGAAAGCTGGGTCACAGGAACTGAATACTGCTTATACTCTTCCTTGATCTCGGTTCCCTCGAACAGGTCTGAAGCCGGGGCTGTAAGTGTCGGAGGCAGGAACAGGAGAGCCGCATGGCGGTTGTCTCCCTCATTCAGTGCAGCCGATACGGTAAAATTCCTCTGCTGAAGGACATCAGCGCCTTCAGTCCGGTCATATTCAGCCACATTCACCTCCAGCCATGAAGGAGCATCGGTCGAGAAACCTGACTCATTCCTGCTGAGAGCAATGACCCTGATTCCGTCCGCACCGGAAACATAACCGGATGCAGGACCGTCAATGAAGCCTGTAGCCACCTTGATCTGGCCCTGATAGTTGAACTCCAGCTCTGTGATGCTCATATCCATCTTGTAAGAGAAAATATCCTTGCATCCCGGAATATTCACAACATATTCCTTCACGACCTTCTCTCCCGACATGAACTGAAGTTTGCCTGAAGCGGCATCCAGAGGATATGCCGAAGGCACTCCATAGACAATGAGGTTCTTCTCTCCCACTCCGTCCGAAGGAACATCGACCCTCGCCCACTCAGGCGTCTTGATTGACCAGTTATAATTTGACTCGACCTTTATCGGAAGCCTGAATTCAGAGCCAGTCCATATCATATCGAGAGATTCCGCCTCCTCAGTTTCATAGAGGTATGAGTCTCCTGTCTCGTTGAACTGGACCTCTCCGTCCACAACGACTGCAGCATATACGGTCAGATGCTTTTCCTTGGAAGGGCGGACAAGTCTTGCGATCACCTTGGATTCACCACCCATCGTCATTGTAACTTCGCATACGCGGTCATTGTCGAATTCCTCGGTTGCGGAAACCCCTATCACGACCTCTGCCTCACCGGCCTTTCCGCTGAGTCTGTACAGCTGAAACGCCCCGTCCTGGATCCAGAACCACTGAAGGCCGTTCTCCGGAACTGAGATTTCCCAATCCAGATTCGCCTGAACAGGTATTGTCACAGACTCGCCGGGAGCGACAGTCTTTTCAATGAGCTGAGGGAACTCCGGAGCCGGAGTCTCTTCTGACGGCTTTTCGCAAGAAGCCGCAAACAATGCAGATCCCATCACGAGGGCTGCAAAAAATCCTGATATATTGTTCTTCTTCATAATTCAAACAGTCATGTGATTCTACATTCCTTCCCTTTTGAGACGCTCGGCCTCCTCGTCACTTATCCATTCCATGATATTATAGAAATGTCCTACCGTTCCTACAGGGGTTCCCAGATTCTCCACATACATTTCCGTCCAGATGTAGAGATAGCTGCCGCAAGGATAGAATATGGATTCATTCAAGGCGCTGCTTCTGACCTGTATGCGGTCATCTCCATGAGCCGTTCCAAAGAATGAACCCTCATCCGAAGCGACCTGTCCCTCGTCCATTGTCACCAGAGGTTTCATAGGGTCCTCAGGGTGGAATGTCATTGTCACGTCATAGCCGTCATTGATCCAGTTACGGCATATGATCATGTTCTCCTGAGTCGGATGTTTCTCGGTATACACCAGTTTCTGGTAAGAACCGGTGATGCTGTACTGATACAGGAACATTGAAGTAAACACACAGTATCCTGTGAAGTTGTTGATGTCGAACGGACAGCTCTTCATCAGAACAGCCTTGGTGCTGTTGCCGTAGAGCGGCATTTCAAGCCTTTCGTCCATGACCAGACGCAACTGGAATCCCAGGGAGTCCGTTGCCTCGATATTATCATAGAAACCATGCACCAGGACATCTGCACGCATTTCACCCGCCTTGATTGTCACAGTGTTGGACTTAAGACGATAGTGCAGATTTTCAATGGCGTTGTTTCCCTTGTCTATGACCTCTACACCGAATGTACGGTCATAATCACGCACGACGGTGGACACCACCGGAATGCTGAAGTACTCGACATCCATACGGACAGGATATGTCGCCATGGTGTCGGCAAACATGACATATTCGGCATCGTCATATGTCACATAATTCTCCTTGCAGCCGGTCAATACAGCAGCGGCAAGGAAAGAAATTGCAATGTATCTGAATATATGCTTCATACGTCATCAATTTATCTGTTGCTCTCATTTGGCTGGATCTGGGATCCCGGAGAAGAAAGTTCGTGATTAGGGATAGGCCATACGAACAAAGGATCGCCGGCCTTTATCTTCAGAGAACTTCCTTCAGACTGGGTCTGAGACTGTGGAGTGCGTTCAAAGCCCATATCCCATCGTTTCAGGTCATGGAGGCGGAAACCTTCCATATAAAGCTCACGTACTCTTTCATCCGAGATCGCCTGCAGCCAGTTTGAGGAATTGACCGCAGTGGCACCTCCGCTTACATATCTGGACTCGCGAAGAGTGGTGAGATCGGCAGACGCCGCACCATAGTCGCCTTTCCTGCAATAAGCCTCTGCACGGATGAGATACTGCTCCGCAAGACGGAGTGGCTTCGGCATGTTCACATGATAGATCATATTTGCCATCAGTGACTCGTTACCGAAATACTTCACCAGGAGAGGCCATGTGAGCCCATGAGCATAGCCTGTCTGGGCATTTGCGAAATAGGCGTTATAACGTGCATCTCCGGATCCGTAAAGTTTGAGAACCCACTGCGCCGGTACATAGTCAGGGTAATAATAAGTATAGTCTGTGGTGAAATTGAGGAAGACCGATCCGATGGCTCCGCCATAGGATGTCGCGGTGTAGCCTATCCTCCATATGTTCTCGAAAGAACTGTCATTGGTCCACATGTAATCCAGATATGTCTGGCTTGAGGTATAATAGCTTCTGGCAGAAGCAAGTGCGAAGGAACCGGAATCTATCAGCTTCGAAGACTCCGAAACCGCCATATCCCAATCCTGCATGTACAAAGCGGTCCTTGCATGGATGGCATGAGCGGCCGCATTTGTAAAGTATGGAGAATTATAGGCGTCATTTTCCTCATCCAGCATTTCCTCAGCCTTTGCCAGGTCTGAAAGAATGAACTGGTAGGATTCATACAGGCTTGCACGCTTCTGAGGCTTCTCACCGAAATATGTATCGGCAAGGACCACTCCAAGTTCGTTCTCTGCAGTTGCAGGATCATAGGCCTTGCAGAAGCACTTGACAAGTTCAGAATATGCCAGAGCCCTGGCGCAGTAGACCTCTCCTGTATAGTAGTCGAGATATCTGATCTGCTCATCATCCGTCAGGCTGTCACGAAGCTCGTCAACCTGATCAAGATAGAAGTTACATCTTCCGATCACTCTGTAAAGAGATGCATAGACGGCCTCGACCTCGGCATTCGTGGAACGGATGTCCCACAGCCACAAGGTGCCGAATGTATTGGTATTTCCCTGGACGGCATATGCAAGGTCCGCCTGGATGTCCGGACAGAGGGTCAGGTAGCCGCTGTAGAGGCCGCTGCTCATATAGGCCGTGTAGATGCCGGTCAGGATCTGCTCGGCATCGTCCAGACTCTTCATGCTTTCGGTCTCGAGGATGGCATCGCCAGGGAACTTCTCCAGACACGAAGCAAGGCTGAAGGATACGGCAATCACTGCCGCCATCCTCATAAGTTTCATATATATGTTCTTCATCATCTTCATATTAGAATAAGAGGTCGAGACCGAATGTATACTGGCGGGACATAGGATACTGTGCCGCATAAATGTTTGATACACCTTCAGGATCAAGACCTGAGAAGTTGGTGAATGTGAGGAGGTTCTGTCCCTGTGCATATATCCTGAGCCCCCTTATGAAACCTGTCTTCTTGAGAAGGCCCGAAGGGAGAGAATATGAAAGCATCAGGTTCTTGAGTCGAAGGAACGACGCATCCTCGAGGAGGCGGCTGTCAAACTCCGTGTAGACACCGTGACGAGGGATGTCGGTGACGTCGCCCGGCTGCTTCCAGCGATCGAGTAGCCTCTTTGACTGGTTGTAGGTCATGAAGCGTCCGTTCGACTCATCGAAGTAGCGGTCGTTGTTGATCATCCAGCGGTCGCCTACCCAGCTGAACTGGGCGCTGAGGCTCAAGCCTTTCCATGAAAGGTTAGTGCCGAAACCGCCCTGCCATGGAGCGTGGTAGGTCTTTCCTACAAGGACCTTGTCCTCGTCGCGAAGCTCATTGGTGATATTGCCGTCCTTGTCATACCAGAGCGCATCACCGTTTGCAGGGTTTACGCCGGCATAGCGGTTCACATAGAACTCTCCGATCGGATGTCCCACCACAAGCTTGGTACTGGTATTGGATGTCTCATATTCATCGACTCCGTTATACAGTTCGGTGAGCCTGTTGTGGTTATATCCGACATTGGCGTTCACCGCCCACATGAAGTCCTTGATCTGCAGGACCGTAGCATTCACATTGAGTTCGACTCCCCTGTTGACCATGGCACCGACATTTGACCACTTGTAGCCATATCCGTTGGACTGCGAGAATGCCAGAGGAACGGACATCAGCATGTCGGTAGTAAGCTTGTTGTACAATTCAAGATCCACATTGAGCCTGTTCCAGAATCCGAAATGGAAGGCAAGATTCGAGGTCCATGTGTTTTCCCATGTAAGGTCTTCGTTGCCCGGCTGTATAGGAGCGATGCCTGCATCCCCGATATAGTCAGAGCCTCCACCGATCAATGCAAGATGCTCATAATTAGGGATTTCAGAGTTTCCTGACGTTCCCGAACTGAGAGCAACCTGAGCCATGGTGAGCCAGCTGCGCGAATCCGCCATGAAATCCTCGTTGCGAAGGTTCCACATGAATCCTACAGCGCCGAACACACCCCAGCGGTTGTTCTTTCCGAATCTTGACGATCCGTCCGTACGGAGCGAAACTTCACCATAGTAACGGTCTGCGAAGTTATACTCGGCACGACCGAAGAAAGACACACGGGAATAATCCGAGGTTGAATTGCTGGTCCATGAGGTAGCTCTCGTTCCTGTCGACACGTCAGTAAGCTTGGAGTTGTTCTGTCCCGCCGTACTGATGCTGAATCCCTCCGAATGATAATCCTGCCACTCATGACCGAGGAGGAAGTTGAAATCATGGATGTTGTCGATATCGAAACGATATGTCAATGTATTCGACAGCTGCAGGTTCAGACCGTCACTCGAGCTTCTGGCTGCACTTCCCTCTCCGAGATTTGGAGCATAGTCAGGGAAAGACTGGCTGAAGCCTGTCGTATGCGAGAAGTCCACACCGAACTGAGACTTGAACACGAGGTTCTTGTAAAGAGTGAGTTCGGCAAAGACAGTCGAGAACAATTTGTATTTCTTGTAAGCCAGAGGGTTGTTCGCCAGCCACTCCAGCGGGTTCTGGCCCGAGCCCTTCCATGTACCGTCATTGATGGATGCCAGGGATCCGTCCGCCTTGTAAGGGTTCCAGTATGGCTGCATGAAACGTGCTGCAGAAATCGGGGTCACCAGAGTATATGCTCCTTCATCAGCCTGAAGAATGTCCTGGTAGTTGAACATGGTGTTTGTTCCCATCTTCAGCCATCTGGCCATCTGCTGCTCGAAATTGAATCGCATCGAATAACGGGTGAACTGCGAGCCTGGAGCAATACCCTCCTGGTCATAATAACCGCCTGAGAAATAGTAGTTTGTAGTCTCAGTGGCACCGGAAACCGAAACCTCATGGCTCTGCAGCATCGCCGAGTCATTGAATACTACATCCATCCAGTTCACATCGATGCCTGACAGATAGTCATAGTTCTGACCGGCTGTCAGTCCGAGTTCCTTCTCATACTGGATGCGCTCTGCCGTGTTCATCAGGTCCCACTTTCCCTGAGCCAGGGCAGACCATCCCATCTGCATGCGATAGTTCACATTCGGTCTTTCCATGTTGCGTCCGCGCTTGGTTGTGATCACGATCACACCGTTGGCGGCACGAGCACCATAGATCGAGGTCGATGACGCGTCCTTCAGAACGGACATGCTCTCGATGTCGGCAGGATTGATGGTATTGAAGTCAGATGCTGAAATAGCGACTCCGTCAAGAATGTAAAGCGGCGCGGTTCCGGAGTTGATCGAGTTTGTACCACGGATTGTCATCGTTGCAGATGCACTTGGCTCACCTGTGCTTGACAGAACGGTAAGACCTGCGACCTGACCCTGAAGAGCCTGGTCAAATGCTGCTGTCGGGGTGTTTTCAAGTTTCTCCGATTTCACGGTCGAAACCGAACCGGCAACCGTTCCCTTCTTTCTCACGCCGTATGCGATCACCACAACATCGTCGAGCTTAAGGCTTTCAGGCTGCATGACCACATTGTGAACGAATTCCGCTACTGACGGTACAACGACTTTCTCTTCCTCATAACCGATACTTGAGAAAACCAATTCTGTCCCTGGAGCGACTTCAATGGTATAATCTCCGTCCAACGATGTAATGACACCGTTTCCAGGACCAGCCATTACACCCACTCCCATCATAGGAAGACCATCTTCGGCAGAAGTGACGATTCCGGTAACCTTTACCGTCGTCTGACCATAAGACACAATACTTCCAGACAGAAAAACCGCAATAGCAGAAATCAAGAATAAAAGTATTTTTTTCATCTGAATCTGTATTTACAAAATCCTGCAAATTTATTTATTATTTATCTTAAAACCAATTAATTTAATTTGCCGGACAAAAAAAGAAAGGCGGACTTCCCAG
>SUYV01000060.1 GCA_015060255.1 Bacteroidales bacterium
TTCTCAACACCCTCGAGACCGCAGTCAGCGATGGTCTTCTTGATGTCCTCGATCTCAGTAGACTCAGAGTTGATGGTAACCACCTTCGCACCGTTGATGAGAACGTTTCCTACCTCGCAGATGGTGTTGTTCACCATGTAGCCGAAACGCTGCTTGTGCACGCGTACAGCTGCGAGATCAGGGTTAGCCTTCACCATAGCGATGAACTCGTCATAAGTGTACTCATCCTTGTCAAGAGCAGGCATCTCCACCATGAATGCAGGGAAAACCTCGTTCTCGAGCACTGCACGTGAGATAGGGAACTCGCCCTTCATGAGAGGGTTCCACTGCTCGAGGCCGTCAACTGTCTGGACATAAGTCTTGATGTCCATCTTTCCGTTGCGGATCTTGGTGTTGTTGATGTCGTTCTTGCGTGAGATGATGTAAATCTCGTCGCTTTCGCGCTCCCATACCTTTTCAGGTACAGGAACGGAAAGACGAGCCATTCTCTTGTGTGCCTCACAGAAGCACTGTCCGAAAGAGCGGAACTCGAAGCGTGGCTTCGAGATCTCGCCGATCTTCAATTCTGCCATAGTCCTATAAATATACTATAAGCAATTATTACATTTCAGGAGCCTGCTCGATGTCAGCAACCTTTGCACCGTTTGCAGCACCCTTGGTAGGGTCAGCGTATACGAACTCACCTGTTCCGTCCGGTACGCGTGAGAAAGTGTGCTTCTTGTCGTTGTTGAAGCCTGAAACCTGGTTCCAGCCTGCACCCTCTTCGCCTCTCTTGAACTCGCTGAGTTTCTCACCAGCTGCGCTGTAGAGCTCGATGAACACGTTCTTCTTGCCTGAGAGACCACCCTTGAACACGTGGTTTGCGCTCTCATAAGCGTATGCTGGATCACCACCCTCAGCCTCGTCAGCGAGGTCAGAGCTCTCGAGAACTACGAAACCCTTTGCAGCGATCTTGATACCGCCCTTACCAGTCCATGTAGTGCTCTGGCCACCTTCCTTAGAAGAGTCATACTTAACGAGGTAAACACCGTCAAGGTTGATCTCCTTGTCAGTAGTGTTGTACAGTTCGATGTACTTGTCAGCACCTGAAAGCTCATTGAGAACGAGGCCTGAAACCTTTGCATCGCCACCCTGGTTGCCGCTGCCATCTACCTGAGGGTCATTCTTTGTACATGCACTGAGTGCAACTACAGCTGCTGCTGCGAATACGAAAAACTTTTTCATGATTGTTTGAATTTAAATTGGTTGATATTTGTTTTTGGTTTATAGATTTCTCCACTCACTTCGTTCGGTCGAAATGACAGGATCCGGTCGAAATGACAAGCGCATTAGAATGCTACCTGGAAACGGCATGCGAGCATATGGTAGTCGATACCCTTGCTCTTACTGTCGGCTGCAATGTCGCCAGGATAGTAAGTTACGTTGCCTGCTGCATCATAACCTGTTCTGTAAGGACCCTTTGCAGTCTTGTCGGTTCCATCCTGCTCACCCTTACCGTTAGCAAAGATGTCATTGTCGTTGTACTGGTAGTTGATCACAAACTTCACGTTTCTTGTCACGTGGAAGTTGAGTCCGAGAGAATATGCATATGCAGAACCACCCATGCAGTACTTGGACATGTTGAGGTCGAGGTACTCTACGCGTGCGCAGAGCTCGATGTCACCCCACTCCTTGCCAGCATTTACGCGAGTGTACTTTGCTCCACCTGCATCATAGTTCTGACTTCCGCCGAAGAGAAGGTAACCTGCCTGGACATACCATCCCCAAGCTGGCTTGAAGCCAGGAGCCTCACCGTTCATGTCGATATACTTCTGGTCGTCAACATATGGAAGACGTGCGATGTAAGCACCCTCCCAACGGAGACCCTTCCAGTGACCTGCAAGCTCGAATGTGTAAGCAAGCTCGTGATCAAGATACTTTATGGCATCAGTGTCAAGGAACTTCTTGCGGTTGATGGCTGTAGTGTTACGAGTGCTGTAACGAACTGCGTTGTAGCCGTCAGTTGAAGAAGTCTTAGGATTTCTGTAAGAAACAGCAGCACCGATATGGAGGGAAGCATTCTTCATCTTGTGAAGCGGACGGTAAACGATCTTACCGGTGTAAGACATACCGCAGTTCAGACCGTAGTCCTTGTTTCCATCCTCGATGAATGTATGAGTCTCTGCGTCCTCAAGAGCAGGACCGAATGCACCTGCGCTCACCCAGAGAGCCGGCATAGAATACTTCACGTTGATACCCATGTGGCGTGATGGAGCAAGATAAGTCACCATCGGACGCTCCATGAACTGGAGGTAGCGTGAAGTTGTGTTTCTCTGGATAGAGAAGTTCTCCTTGAAGTTACCGACCTTTATCTCGAGACCCTTCACACCAGTGAATCCGATGTAAGCATCCTTGATCTCAGGAGTACCGCTGGTCCAGTCAGTGTCGAGCTCACCGTACCAGTTCTTGTCGAGCTGAGCCTTCACCGCGAAACGGGTACGGCGCATCTGCATGCCGTTACCGATCTGGGTAAGGTTCTTGTCATAGCCGAAGAATACGGCAGCATCACCCTGTACGCGGATGTCGAACCACATCTTGTAGTTCTGGTTCTTGTTCTGGAACACAAGGATACCGTCCTGGACTGTAGCGTCGATAGGATAGGAGTTCACCTTCTGACCATACTGGTTCACTTCAGCCTGCTGTGCGAAAACAGCGACTGACGCGAAAAGCGCGAAAAGCGAAACTAAAAATACCTTTTTCATGTCTGTAAGGTTTAATGGTTAATTTGTTTGTTAATAATAGTTTAAATTGATTTTATGAAATTCACCAGGTTGTCCCCTTTGGCGAGGCCGAGCTTCTGGCGGAGCCTGTAGCGGCTGATCTCGACGCTCTTGGGGGTTATGTTCATCAGGGTTGCTATGTATTTTGAAGAGAAGCCCAGTCTGAGCAAAGTCGCCAGGCGTCTCTCCTGCTGGGTCAGGTCCGGAAAATTCTCTGAAAGCTTTGCGCTGAAGTCCTCGTGGAGCGATTCGGCCTGAGCATAGAAATACTGCGAATCCACATCGCGGTCGTACGACAGTCTCTGCTTTATCGACGACCCCAACTCTGCTATGATCCTGTCCTTCTCCTTCGGGTCTTCGGTCTTCGCAAGACGCTTCACCATGGCATCCAGGGACTCCAGGAACTCCTTCTGCTCCACGATGCTCAGGGCTACGTTCATCACCTCCTGCCTCTTCTGCTCGACAGCGTTGTGCAGAGCCTGGTTCTCCGAAAGGACGACCTTCAGCTCCATGTCATTCAGTGCACGGCTGTGCTCGTAGATCTGCTGCTGCTGGGCATACACGAGGCGGTCTGTCGCCTCCTTCTGCCTCTTCTGTTTCCTGACATACTGCACAAATGCCAATGCAATAAGAGCAACGATAGACGCTGCAAGAACGACGAAGTCAGTCATCTGATTCTCCGGATCCGCTCCGATGATATAGAACATCAGACATGCGAGTGCCAGCGAACCGGCCGGTGCCACGACCATGCCTACGACCTCCTTGGAATAGTCTTCGCCCTCCACAAGACGCGACTTCTGGGCGAGTTCCGCTCCTGCTACGGCGGCCATGACAAGGGCCGACACCGAAAGCGGAGCAGGATGCAGGCCTATAAGCGAGGCCGTCGCGTCAAACGAGAAGAACAGCATTGTCAAGGCCACTGCAAAGCCTGTCGACACCACTGCATATATGGAGAAGTCCGCAAACATTCCCGAAGGCTCTGCGCTTTCCCACCGGGTGAAACACATGACTGTCAACATGATAAGACCGGTCGTGACAACAACGGTCATCCCGTATGACCCCGAAGTGCTGATAAGACCCGCAACACCTGAAAGGAGACCGCCCCAGTTAAGTCCGAGCGCAACAGCTGTGAGAATCAGGCAGACTATCACTGCCTGACGCATATAATATGAAAGTGTGATCATATGTATCCTCGCACCTGCCATAAAACGTCTGAATGCCGCCCTGAGGAGCGCGGACAGTACGGATGCCATGACAGGGGCGGCAAGGAAGGATAATGCATATTGCCATTGGAAACCATCGCCTTGCATAAGGCCACATGCAGCCAGGGCACCGATGATGGCATATGTTGCAGAGCCTTTGACCGAGAAGAACAGCAGGACAGAGAGGACGATCATCGACGAAAGGAGGACGATGAAAACATCCTCGCATTCAAGGGTCATGAACGAAAGGCTCCTCTGGACTGCGTCTGCAACCGAGCCGTCTCTGCCGAACCATATGGCTGAAAGCAGGAATACCGAGACTATGGCTACGAAAACGCCTCTGCGTACTGCGCAAGTGGGCTTGAACACTCCGAACAGAGTGTCATGCTCATTGGTGAAGAACCAAAGAGCAGCGGCACACAGGAACAATATGAGGCAGAGCGATTGCATGCTATAGAGTTCTCCTTATGGCCATTACCGCCAGCTGGTCAGCCACGTTGGCCGCCGCCTTGGCCAGGTTCTCGATATGAAGGGCGAAATACCTCAAATGGAACTTCTCGCTGAGCTTGAGGGACGGCATGCTGTGGAAGACAGTCCTCTTGATGGTCTGGGAGTATTTCACAGCCTCTTTTTCATAGAAATAAGCCCTGCTGATCTTGTCAGGGACTGTTTCCGGAGCTCTGAAATATGCCTTGGCTGCAGGGATGACCGCCTCGACAGAAAGTGCAGAGAATTCAGTCAGCTTGATGAACTCGGCATTGAGGTCAGATGGGACAAACGGAGTCTCGATCTCGAACTGGAAAAGACTGTCATTGAGTATCTCTGTGATGTTTCTTGTCTTCTCGAAAAGTCGCATGATATCTCCCCTTGACCTCACCAGGGCAGTCTGCGTATAAAGTGCATTTTCAATCTCCCTTCTGAGGACCTCAGCCTCTCCTTCGACAGCGGTGAGACGGGCAAGATTTTCATTGAAGTCCGCAGCGCTTGAATTGAGATAATTGCGCACTCCCTCCTTGAAGACCAGAACCGACTGGTCCATCAGATCGAAATATCTGTCGATATCATCGATAAGCTTATTTGCCTTCTTTTTTCCGAACATTTCTCTTGGATTCTAATTTATCCGTAAAACAAAGATATATTTTTTTGCAATGTAGAGGAACACCGGGATTTATGCCCACCTGCAGACGACCACCGGCAAGTATCAATATCCACACTGATTATCAGATAGTTAGCAAGATATTAAGATTCTATTAATTTTCGGTTACAGAGAGGAATTGTAGAGTTTTTTTGAAACCTGAAAGTAGAAAAGCAACTGGTATTCAAACGAAATTCCACAAGAAATTTCAGGCTGATAGAGCACAAATCCATATTTTCATTATATTTGTTGAACACATAAACCAATAACCGTAAACATGAAGAATTATTTTGACCTTAAAGGAAACGTTGCCGTAGTTACAGGCGCATCGACAGGCCTCGGACTCCAGATGGCGAAGGCATTTGCCAGTCAGGGAGCCAATCTCGTACTTCTCGCACGCAGAATGAATCTCCTCGAGGAGAATGCCAAGGCTATCACTGAAGAGTTCGGTGTGGAGGTACTTCCGTTCACCTGCGACATCACCAAGACAGAGATGGTAGAGGCGGCCGTAAAGGCCACAATGGAAAGATTCGGACGAGTGGACATCCTTGTGAACAACGCCGGCACTGGTGCCGTCGGACCTGCGGAGGAGATCACAGACGAGCAGTTCAGACATGAGATGAACATAGACCTCTTCGGTACATTCGTATGCGCAAGAGAGTTCGGAAAAGAGATGATAAAGGCCAAGTACGGCCGCATCATCAACATCGCTTCAATGTACGGACTCGTAGGAAACATGATTGTAGGAAGCGCACCTTACCATGCCGCAAAGGGCGGCGTAGTGAACTTCACAAGAGCACTTGCTGCAGAATGGGGCAAATACGGCGTAACAGTCAACTCGATCTGTCCTGGATACTTCTATACAGACCTCACTACCGAGACCCTCGACAGTGACTATTTCCAGGCAATCGCAAAGCGTAGCATTCCGCTCGAGCGCTATGGACGTTCAGGCGAACTCGACACATGCGCACTCTTCCTCGCGTCACCGGCCAGCACATACGTGACAGGTCAGAACATCGCGGTTGACGGCGGATATACTTGCGTATAACGGCAGAACTACTTGTATAATACAGAAAGAGGCTGGCTTTTCGGAGCCAGCCTCATCTTTTTATTTTCTGACAGGAGTGATTTCCAGTAGCAGATTGTCTGATTCAGAACTATGACAGATCTTATCAAAGGAGATGTATTCACCGTTTGCCTGTCCATCGACATCTTCACATTCGATCTTATATGCCTCCGGTTCCCCATATTGGTAACATGTGACAATAAAGCTTCCGTCAGCCTCAGTCAGGGAAGTGCCATACTCACCAGACAGTTTGATGCTTTCTGCTCCGGAAGTGACGCCATAATCCCATCCGGGAGTGACGGTCATCTTAAGACCCGATACCGGTTTTCCTGTCTCAGCATCGGTCACTCGTCCTTTTACCTGAAAGCTTTCCATAGGAACACCATAACATGCAGTCACCATCGTAGAGCAACCTAACACAGCCATGAAGCGGCCAAAACACTTAATGAACAGATCTCTCATAGTCGATTTAAGGATTTTTCATATAGATGCAGACAGACGGCACTATGTTGCATCTGTACAAAAGTAATGAAACTTAAAATAATAATACCTATATTTCCTCTATAAATCCAGATCAGATACTATCTATGCACCGTGAGTGCTGTCATGACTTCTCATAAGTGTGTGAGGCAATGCCACTACCATAGATAGCGGTGAAGATATAATATAACAATTTC
>SUYV01000019.1 GCA_015060255.1 Bacteroidales bacterium
TGCAATAATACAAAACGGAAACAACTTGATTTGTGCTTATAACATTCACAATTTCAAGTTGTTTCCGTTTGTTTCCGTTAAATTGAGTACCATTTAGAGTACCATTTCCTATTTCCCGATGCAGAAATTCCTAAAGATATTCCCCAGGACTTCGTCCGTCGAGATCTCTCCGACGATGGAGCCGATGTGGTAGATTGCTTCGCGGATGTCTTGGGAGGCGAGGTCTGTCGGGAGGGCGGAGGCGAGGCCTTCGCGGACGCGGAGCAGGGAAGTGCGAGCGTCGGTGAGGGCCTGGACGTGGCGCTGGTTTGTGACGAGTGTGGTGTCGCTGTCGCCGAGGAGGTCGCGCTGAGTCGAGGCTAAAAGGTTTCGTAAAACGCGGATTCCTGAGCCTGTTTTTGCTGAGATCGGGAGGATGTTTACGACATCTTTCGAGCGTTTTTCTTCAAAATGACTCTCTGTGCCATGAATTTTCCCTTCATTCGCGAGTTGTGTATTAAATCCTTTGCTATCAATAAGCGAAACAATAGTGTTTATTGTGCTAACATTTTTGTTAATGTCAAAAATGTCCGTTTTGTTAAGCAAAATCACCAATTTCTGGCAGTTAAAGTCGACCTTGTCAAGGATGTCTGATACTGTCTCGAGAGTGGTGTCAAGATCCCTTGTCAGATCGACCATTCCAAGTACGATCGAGGCCTCGGAAATCTTCTTGAAAGTCCTCTCTATTCCGATCTTCTCGACAACTTCTGAGGTCTCGCGGAGGCCGGCGGTGTCGATGAATCGGAAGAGGATGCCGTCGATGTTCAAGGTCTCTTCGATGGTGTCGCGGGTGGTGCCGTGTATGTCGGAAACGATCGCACGGTCTTCGCCGAGAAGGGCGTTGAGCAAGGTGCTCTTGCCGGTGTTGGTGGCTCCTGCTATAGCGACCGGAACGCCGTTCTTGATGGCGTTGCCGAGACGGAAGGAGTCGATGAGACGACCGACGTGCGAGATGATTTCGACAAGCAGATTGTCAAGTCTTGACCTGTCTGCAAACTCAACTTCCTCTTCGCTGAAGTCGAGCTCGAGTTCCATCAGTGAGACAAGTTCGAGAAGCTCGGCCCTCATGTCGCGAAGCTCTGAAGAGAAGCCGCCTTTCATCTGTTTGAAGGCTATGCGGTGAGCAGCTGCGTTCTGTGATGCAATCACATCTGCAACAGCCTCTGCCTGAGCGAGGTCCATCTTGCCATTTAAATAGGCTCTTTGGGTAAATTCTCCGGGCTCTGCAGCGCGTGCGCCAGCTGTATGTAAGAGCGAAATTATCTCTGAAACAATATACGATGAAGCATGACAGGAGATCTCTACAGAGTCTTCTCCGGTGTATGAACGTGGGGCGCGGAAAACGCTTGCCAGAACCTCGTCGATGACGCGTCCGTCCGCATCTGAAACAGTACCGAATTTGATTGTATAGCCACCAGCCTCGGATATTGATCCATTTAAGCAGGCTATTACCTTGTCTGCAATCGCCAATGCTTCAGGACCGCTGACTCTGATTACTGAAATGGCTCCCGTCCCAGGCACCGTCGCCGGTGCGCAAATCGTATCTTCGTTTCTTATATACATGCCACTAAGTTTTATCGTTGCAAAAATACAATTAAATTTGCGGAAATCAGTCAAAATTTACTATCTTCGCAAGGTTTTACTAATGGGAAACAATATGTGTAAACAAGCTGCATCAGGAACATATCTGAATGTGAACGCATTACCAGTTAATGCACAGCCTTGTTTTTTCCCTTTAACTATCACTGTCGGCCATTTTCTCCTTTGAGAAGTGGTCGTTTTTTTATAGATCCCCGATCAGGTCGGGGATGACGGGAAATTAAAATTTAACAAATATATAGAATGAAACTTAAAGCAACACTTCGTCTGGAGAATGGCCTTGAATTTCAGGGCTATTCATTGGGCTGCACACAGGCTGTTGGCGGTGAGGTGGTATTCAACACTTCGATGGTGGGATACCCTGAACAGCTCACCGATCCGACCTACAACCAGCAGATCCTCTGCCTTACCTATCCGCTGATCGGAAACTATGGAGTTCCGTCAGAAGAACTTATCGGCGAAAGTCTTTCGAAGAACCTCGAGTCCGAGAAGATCCAGCCAAAAGGTCTGGTGGTCTTCGACTACTGCGAGGACTATAGCAACTGGGAGGCGGTCAAGAGCCTTGAACAATGGATGAACGAGCAGGGACTTACAGGTATCTATGGTATTGATACAAGGGAGCTTGCGAAGATTCTTCGCGACAAGGGTCCGATGAAGGGTTGCATAATCCCTGAGGGCGCAAAGGCGCCTGAGGCTGTCAAGGAGCCGTCGCCGGCCGAGGTGACCTGCAAGGAGCCGATAACATACAAGGCGCAGCCGGCACAGGATGTAGAGAATGTGAACGGAAGCAAGGCGGCTACCACAGCCGGCAAGCGCGTGGTGCTTGTAGACTGCGGCGCAAGGCACAGCATCATCCGCGGCCTCATCGCAAGGGGTGCGGAGGTTGTGAGAGTCCCTTACAACTATGATTTCACTGAGATGGAATATGACGGAGTATATGTGTCAAACGGTCCTGGATGCCTCTGCAACTATGGAGAGACAGTAGAGATCCTCAAGAAGGTCCTCGCCGGAAACAAGCCTGTATTCGGCCTCGGCGTAGGATATCACCTCATTGCAAAGGCTGCAGGATGCGAGATGGCAAGACTTGAGCATCCGCACAGGAGTTCCAACCAGCCGACCCGCAGAGAGGGCAGCAACCGCACATACATCACATCGCAGAACGTATACCGCACAATCAAGCCTGAGTCAATTCCGTCAGACTGGGAAGTATACTTCACAAACCTCAATGACGGCACAGTAGACGGCATCCGCCACAAGACCAAGCCGTTCGCAGGCACTCAGTTCAATCCGGAAGTATGCGTGGGCCTGACAGAAAACATAACCCCAATCGATGAATTCATAAGCAAACTCTAAGACTATGATTGACAACAGCATAAAGAAAGTCCTCGTGCTCGGTTCGGGAGCACTCAAGATAGGTCAGGCCGGAGAGTTTGACTATTCAGGCTCGCAGGCCCTCAAGGCCCTCAGGGAAGAGGGAATAGAGACCATCCTCATCAATCCTAACATTGCGACAGTCCAGACATCTGAGCAGGTCGCTGACAAAGTATACTTCCTCCCCGTTACAGCATATTTTGTAGAGAAGGTAATCCAGAAAGAAGCCCCTCAGGGCATTCTCCTCGCATTCGGCGGTCAGACGGCGCTGAACTGCGGAGTCGCTCTCTATGAGGCAGGCATCCTTGAGAAATATAACGTAAAGGTGCTCGGTACTCCTGTCCAGGCTATCATGGACACAGAGGACCGTGAGTTCTTCAACGCAAAGCTCGCGGAGATCAACGTCAAGACCATCAAGTCTCATGCAGTGGAGACCGTGGAAGATGCCAAGAAGGCGGCTGAGGAACTCGGCTATCCGGTGATTGTCCGCGCTGCATATGCGCTCGGAGGTCTCGGTTCCGGCTTCTGTAACAATGAGGAAGAGCTCGTGACTCTTTGCGAGAGCTCATTTTCATTCTCTCCTCAGGTGCTCGTGGAGAAGTCTCTCAAGGGCTGGAAGGAGATCGAGTATGAAGTGATGCGTGACCGCTATGACAACTGCATCGCCATCTGTAACATGGAGAACTTCGACCCTCTCGGAATCCACACCGGAGAGTCTATTGTAGTGGCTCCGACACAGACTCTGAGCGCAAAGGAATGCCAGTTCCTGCACGATCTCGCAATCAAGATGGTACGCCATATCGGCATCGTCGGAGAATGTAATGTCCAGTACGCATACGACACAGACTCGATGGAGTACTATGTGATCGAGATGAACGCACGCCTTAGCCGCTCGTCAGCCCTCGCTTCGAAAGCGACAGGATTCCCGATCGCTTTCGTTGCGGCAAAGATCGGCCTCGGCTACGGCCTTTTTGATATCAAGAACTCAGTGACCAAGCAGACTCCAGCCTTCTTCGAACCCGCCCTTGACTATGTTGTGGCCAAGATTCCGCGCTGGGATCTCTCGAAGTTCACCGGCGTATCGCGTAAGATCGGCTCAAGCATGAAGTCTGTGGGTGAGGTCATGTCTCTCGGACGCAACTTCGAGGAGATCATCCAGAAGGGTCTCCGTATGATCGGACAGGGCGCAAACGGCTTTGTGGGCAACAAGGAGATCAAGGTTGACGACATAGACCAGGCACTCAATGAGCCTACTGACAACCGCATCTTCGTGATTTCAAAGGCTATGCAGGCCGGCTATACCGTAGACCAGATTCACGATCTCACAAAGATCGACAAGTGGTTCCTGAACAAGCTCATGGGTATTGTGAATACGCACAAGGAAATGAGCAGGTATGACAACTGCGAGCAGATGCCTCTCGAGCTTCTCAAGAAGGCTAAGCTCCAGGGATTCTCAGACGTTCAGGTAGCTAACGCTTTATATAAAGGAATGGACTCTGAGATGGCGGAAGACATCGTCAGAGCATTCCGTAAGGCTCATGGTATCGTACCGTGCGTAAAGCAGATTGATACTCTGGCTGCAGACTATCCGGCAGCGACAAACTACCTGTATCTCACATACGGTGGTAACTACCATGATGTTAAGTATCAGCACGATAAGAATTCGGTAATCGTGCTCGGATCCGGAGCATACCGCATCGGAAGTTCGGTAGAGTTCGACTGGTGTTCAGTAAATGCTCTCCAGACTATCCGCAACCAGGGATACAGGGGAGTCATGATCAACTACAACCCTGAGACAGTGTCTACAGACTACGACATGTGCGACCGTCTCTACTTTGACGAGCTCACATTCGAGCGCGTGATGGATATCCACGACCTTGAGAATCCACACGGAACAGTGGTTTCGGTAGGTGGTCAGATTCCTAACAACCTTGCTCTCAGGCTTGACCAGAATAAAGTAAATATCCTTGGAACAAAGGCCACATCGATAGACAAGGCAGAGGACCGTCATAAGTTCTCGTCTATCGTTGACGCTCTCGGCATAGACCAGCCTAAGTGGAAAGAACTTACAAACTTCGATGAAGTAGACCAGTTCATAGAGCAGGTAGGATTCCCGGTACTCGTTCGTCCTTCATATGTGCTTTCAGGCGCTGCGATGAACGTATGCTACAATCACGAGGAGCTTCGCAACTTCCTTGGCCTTGCTGCAGAAGTGTCTGAGAAACATCCTGTTGTGATGTCTGAGTTCATGCAGCGCTGCAAGGAGATTGAGTTCGATGCTGTGGCAGACGGAGGCGAGGTGATTGCTTATGCAATCTCTGAGCACGTGGAGTTCGCCGGAGTACACTCCGGAGACGCTACGATCCAGTTCCCTCCACAGAAACTCTATGTCGAGACAGTCCGTCGCATCAAGAAGATTGCAAAGAAGATTGCTTCTGCCCTTGAGATCACAGGACCATTCAACATCCAGTTCCTTGCAAAAGACAACTACATCAAGGTAATCGAGTGTAACCTCCGTGCTTCACGAAGCTTCCCATTCGTTTCCAAAGTGCTCAAGATCAACATGATCGAGCTGGCAACTAAAGCGATGCTTGGCCTCAAGCCGGCAGCGCCTCGCAAGTCGGCGTTCGATCTTGACTATGTAGGTATAAAGTCTTCTCAGTTCTCATTCTCAAGACTTCAGCAGGCTGACCCTGTCCTCGGAGTGGACATGCACTCTACAGGTGAGGTCGGATGTCTTGGTGATGACTTCAATGAGGCTCTCCTTAACTCTATGCTTTCTGTAGGATATGAGATTCCTAAGAAGAACATCCTCATTTCTTCAGGAAACGCTCTCCAGAAGGCCGACCTTCTCAATGCATGCAAGCTTCTCCATGAAAGAGGATACAAGCTCTATGGCACAGAGGGTTCTGCTAAATATCTGACTGAGAACGGTGTCCCTACAGAGCGCGTGATCTGGCCTACAGAGGCGCAGGATCCTGAACTTGCCGGCAAGTACAAGCAGGCTATGGAGATGCTCGCCAACAAGGAGCTCGATCTTGTGATCAATATCCCTAAGAACTTCTCGCACAAGGAGTTGACCAACGGATACTATGTGCGTCGTGCAGCAGTAGATTTCAATATTCCGCTCATCACGAATGCCCGTCTTGCGACAGCATTCATCAGAGCCTTCTGCGCAATGTCCATCGACGACATCCAGATCAAGAGCTGGGATCAGTATTGATACAATGCACCGACCCGTTCCGTCGTGATCCCCGACTCGATCGTGGATCAAGTGCGAAAACATACCAAAACTGCCCGCGATACCCCAAAATTTATGGGTATCGCGGGCAGTTTTCCTATAAAAACGCACGCGGTGCCGCGGCAAGGAAGACTGGCACAATTTTAGAGACGCGCCGTTTCATCAAATTCTTTTACATTATGAAAACGAACGACGAGAAACGGCTTACATCGGAGAATGGTCGTCCGATAGCTGACAATCAGAACACACAGACAGCAGGGCATAGAGGCCCAGTAACATTGCAGGATCCATGGCTTCTTGAGAAGCTTGCACACTTTGACCGTGAGGTGATTCCTGAAAGACGAATGCATGCCAAAGGCGCAGGTGCATTCGGAACATTCACTGTCACCCATGACATTTCGAAATATACGAGAGCATCCATCTTTTCTGAAGTCGGCAAGCAGACCCCGTGCTTTGTCCGTTTCTCGACGGTTGCAGGTGAACGCGGCGCTGCTGATGCGGAACGTGACATCAGAGGGTTCGCGATGAAGTTCTATACAGAAACAGGCAACTGGGACCTTGTAGGCAACAATACTCCAGTTTTTTTCTTGAGAGATCCTCTCAAATTCCCCGATCTGAACCATGCGATCAAGCGCGATCCTCGCACCGGAATGCGCTCAGCAAATTCAAACTGGGACTTCTGGACACTCCTTCCCGAAGCTCTTCACCAGGTGACCATAACAATGTCTCCGAGAGGTATCCCGGCCTCATACCGTCATATGCATGGTTTCGGAAGTCATACCTTCAGTTTCTATGACAAAGACAATCACCGCACATGGGTGAAGTTCCACCTGAAGTGCCTGCAGGGCATAAAGAACCTCACCGATGCAGAGGCTGAAGCCATCATAGCCAAAGACCGTGAGTCACATCAGAGGGACCTTTTCGAAGCGATTGAAAGAGGGGATTATCCTCGCTGGCTGATGCAGGTGCAGCTTATGACAGAAGAGGAAGCCCGTACCTATAAGGTAAATCCATTCGACCTTACCAAAGTATGGTATCATGGAGATTTCCCATTGCACGATGTCGGCATACTTGAGCTCAATCGCAATCCGGAGAACTATTTCGCTGAGGTGGAACAGGCCGCCTTCAATCCCGCAAACGTCATAGAAGGCATAGGATTCTCTCCTGACAAGATGCTTCAAGGCCGTCTGTTCTCATATGGTGATGCGCAGCGCTACCGTCTTGGAGTAAATTATAATGAAATACCTGTCAATCGTCCTCGCTGCCCGTTCCACTCTTATCATCGCGACGGACAGATGCGCACTGACGGCAACCAAGGCAGGACCTTGTCATATGAGCCTAACAGTTATGGTGAATGGAAAGATACGCCTTCTGCCAAGGAACCGCCTCTTGCTTCTATGGGTGATGTGTATAACTACGACGAGCGCGAATATGACAACGATTATTATACACAGCCAGGCAAACTCTGGAGGCTCATGAGCAAGGAAGATCAGCAGGCAACATGCGAAAACACAGCAAGAGCAATGGGCGATGCGGAAATCTTCATAAAGCAGCGCCATATCCGAAATTGTTACTATGCAGACCCCAAATACGGCGAAGGAGTCGCACTCGCATTAGGGCTGTCCCTCAAGGAAGCTCTTGAGGCAGAAGATCCTGCACATCCGGACTGGGATGGAAGGTAATCCTTAAACGGTTGATAGCAAGGGCGTTAAGCATTTAAGGGTAGGCAAAAATGCCTACCCTTAAATGCTTAACTTATTAATTTGCAATTATTTAGCTGCTCCGGTCAATAGGATGCGTCTATTGCTGCCTGATGGTTTTTATAGATATTCCCGTCAATTTCAGCAACGTATTCTACTTCGACTGCCCCTCTTTTCGGCGTCATGCGGCTGACTGTCAGCTCATGCCATGTCTTGCTGACCAGCGTTGCATCTCCATCCAGCACCTCTGCTGTAACGGACCCGTAACTTCCCAACGGAGCAGGGATGTAGAATGTTCCGTTGTTTCCAGGAACCGTGTTGCTGAAGTTGATGGTGACCATGTTCCCGGCCTTCATGTCCGTCGTAATAACAGGTGTGTTTGCCTCGTCGGTAACACCGATGATCAGCGTCTTGAGATGCCCGGCGTCTTCTTGCACCTTCTCGTCCTGAAATTCATACTTCTGTCATGATAATGCCAGAAACATGGCCAACGCCATGAAATATGTTATTTGTTTCATCTTATTCCTTATTAATACTACATGTCATCCAATTCATGGATGTCTTCTCCTGTGAAGCTGCCGCTCAATATCGGCTGCTCGACTTCCATTTCGACAATCTCCATCGCAGGTGATTCGTATCTGTCTGTTTCCATCTTGTCTGTCATTATTTGATTCATAAAGCAAAACCGCTCGCAATGAAAGTTGCGGGCGGTTTTTATTTGTCATAGCAAGATGGTCGGTCATAGACGAAGAATCAATATCTGAATTCCTCGATGATGTTCACGATTTCATCGACCGAGTCGGTGATCGAGAGAAGCAGGTTGTTGTAGCGCCCCTTTTCAATGAGATGCTGCATCAGCCTGTATACAGGCATCTCTTCTGTCCAGAACTTCTTGTCGAGGAAGACCATCGGACTGGCATATCCGAAGCTCAGATAGTGGTTCTGGACGGCATCTTGGAAGATCTCCTGCATAGTGCCGGCGCTGCCCGGCGAATATATCACACCGCCTTTGGCAATTGTCAGGATTGTGTCCTCACGGGTGCTGTTGTCAAAGTATTTCGCAATATGCGTCGCGAAAGGAGTTGCAGGCTCATGACCATAAAGCCATGTCGGAACGCCAAGGCTGACATATGATGAGGCAGGGAAGCGCTCCATCACTTTGAATGCGGTGTCAAGCCATTCTCTGTCCTTATAAGACGGTGCGACAGAAAGCATCTGCAGAGCTTCTTCAACCTCTTCGTCGGTCCTTCCGGCCATCCAGGCACCAAGATGCGTCGCTTCCATGGCTCCCGGACCGCCACCGCTCACCATCAGACTGCCGCCTTCTGTGAGTTTCTTGCTCAGCAGCACTACTTTACGATAGCTTTCGTCGCAGCGGGAAAGCCCATGACCTCCCATCACTCCGACTACGCTTTTCTCTTCAAATGATTCGAGGAAATCGTCTATTCCGTCATTGATCGAATGGTCATGCAGGATGCGTACGAGGGTTTCCTTGATGTCTCCGGTCTGCTTTCCAGCTTCAAGATAATGTTCGTATACCTTGCTGTCATAGCATTCCTTATAGGACTCAGGATCGCCTGTCCGGTATCCTTCGTATAGAGTAGCGGCATTATAAAGTCCGCTTCTGAATACTCTGAAAGGGAGATCATTGAAGCGTGGTATGATCATACAGGTCTCATCAATGCATTCCTGCATGTCGTCAACACCGAATCCTCCCAGAAAAATGCAGTCAGAATAATGGCATCTGAGAGCTTCCTCCATTACGGGGCGGAAATCAATTGCCTGAAATGCGTAATGTCTCAGTGTACCACCTGCCTCTATCGCAGTCTTCAACGTATCGATATTCTCAATCTCTTTGTATCTGTTCATATTATGATCTTTATTCTGCAAAAATAACAAATAATATTTTCAAAGGCACAGAAATTGACTTGGGTGTCTGTAAATTTGATTAATTAAAAATTGTGTGTTATGAGAAAATTAATGTTAGCAGTGTCTGTTGCCGCCGGATTGGCTGCAATGACAGGTTGTAATAATTCAGGTATGAAGGACGTCAGAGAGGCGATGAATGAACCGATGAGACAGGAAAGGGAGTTTATGGATCAGGCGATCCGCCATCGCAGTCCGGATGTCCAGAGAGTGGATCTTATCGGCAATACCGTTGTTTACACGCACATTTTCGATGGAATTATCGACGTGAAGACTTATACCTATGACGGAGATGTGTGCGTGGAAGCAGAAAGAGTCTATACTTTTCCGACTCAGATGCGTGCCCTCCGCCATTACAGGAATGCGATAGAGAAGGCTGAACTTTATGACAATATCCAACTCTTCAACAATGAGGTCAAATATGATCTCAAGGATGCACAGTACAAGCTTGAGACAAAAGGCTTGACCAAGGAACAGCTTAAGGAAAAGTTTGACCATCAGATCAGCAAGGCCAAGGCTGAAGAGGAATCATGCAAGGATTGCGTCAAGAAAGAAATGAAGCATCACAAGAAATAAGATCCTGGCTCGTGAATTAAAAAAAGCGACTGCATCAGCAGCCGCTTTTTTGTTAGATATCGTCTTCCTGCAGGAACTGCAGAAGTTCTTCATTTGTCTTCCATTTGTTCATTCTGGTCTGCAGGAGTTCCATCGCTTCGATGCATGTCATGTCAGCAAGGAACTTGCGCATTACCCAGATGCGGTTTGCAACCGCAGGGGAGTAAAGGAGGTCGTCACGACGGGTACTTGAAAGTGTGACGTCAACTGCAGGGAAGATTCGCTTGTTCGAAAGTCTTCTGTCAAGCTGAAGCTCCATGTTACCTGTTCCCTTGAATTCCTCGAAGATCACCTCGTCCATTTTTGAACCGGTCTCTGTGAGCGCTGTCGCAAGAATGGTGAGTGAACCTCCGTTCTCGATGTTACGTGCAGCTCCGAAGAATCTCTTTGGCTTGTGGAGAGCATTAGCGTCGACTCCACCGGAAAGGACCTTTCCTGATGCAGGCTGAACGGTGTTGTATGCTCGTGCAAGGCGTGTGATCGAGTCAAGGAGGATGACTACGTCGTGTCCGCACTCTACCATTCTCTTGGCCTTTTCGAGTACCATGTTGGCAACCTTCACATGTCTTTCTGCCGGCTCATCGAATGTCGAAGCGACAACTTCCGCCTTTACGCTGCGGGCCATGTCTGTAACCTCCTCAGGACGCTCGTCGATCAGAAGCACAATCATGTATACTTCAGGATGGTTGTCTGCGATTGCGTTTGCGATTGACTTAAGGAGCATAGTCTTACCGGTCTTCGGCTGTGCCACGATAAGTCCGCGCTGTCCCTTTCCTATAGGAGTGAACATGTCTACGATTCTGCACGACATGTCGTTGTGTCCGTTGCCAAGAAGGTTGAACTTCTCGTCAGGGAAGAGAGGAGTGAGGAAATCGAACGGAATCCTGTCCCTGATGAACTCCGGAGTGCGTCCGTTGATGTATTTGATCCTTACGAGAGGGAAGTATTTGTCTCCAGCCTTTGGCGGCTTGATCTCTCCTGTAACAGTGTCACCGGTCTTGAGAGCATGCTGCTTGATCTGATACTGTGATACGTAGATATCATCCGGAGAGTTCAGATAATTATAGTCCGATGATCTGAGGAAGCCGTATCCGTCAGGCATGATTTCGAGAACGCCTGTAGCTTCAACTACGCCTTCAAATTCTATTTGAGGCTGCTTCTGCTGCTGGTTCTGTTGCTGGTTCTGTGGCTTCTGCTGAGGAGCAGACGGCTCTGTCTCTTTTACCTGACGCTCATCATTCTTTGTCTCAGGCTGAACAGGCTCTGCAACAGGTTTTGCCGACTCCGGCTGTGGCTGAGCACCGCCTTTCTGTATTCTGGCACGCTTCTGTCTTGGCTGCTTCTGCTGTGGTGCAGGCTCTTCCTTGACTTCTGTCTTATTCTCTACCTTCGGATCTTTTGCAACAGCAGATTCGACCACTGCTTCCTTGACTTCAGGAGCAGGTTCTGCAACTGGTGCAGGCTGCTGCTTCTTCGGCTTTCTGCCACGTTTCGCCTTCTGTGGCTGCTCGGTCTTTTCTACCTGTTCGTTTTCAGGCTTGACCTCCGTTGTCTCTGGCTTTGCTTCAGTAACCTCCGGCTTTGGTTCCGGTGCTTCTGACTTCTTTGGACGGCCTCTTTTCTTCTTTTCCGGCTTTTCCGGTGCGTTCTTGGCATTCTGCTTTGCCGCCTCATCGATAATGGCATAGACCAGATCGTCTTTCTCCATCTTCTTGAATCCTTTTACGTTCAATTCGGAAGCAAGCGCTCGGAGCTGGTCCTGATCCATTTCTTTCAGATCGAAAATGTTGTACATAATTATTGATGATGATTTTAATTCAAATGGAAAATTCCACCTTAATAAATACGGGGAAAGTCATTTTGTATGGAATGTGCATCTCCCCAAAGCAGACGGGGATATACAAAGGTAATTAAAAAATGCCAATCTGCAATATTGCAGGACAATTTTTCATTAGAAAGCGTTATCCCAGTAACTGCTGCTCTTCTTGAATCGCAAAAGGTCTGCCAAAGCTGCAGCATTTGCCTGAATTCTGAAGCTCCACGACTCCCACTGACCTGTAGGGACCCATGAAACGTTGATGTTGAAGCAGTGCAGGTCATATGTTGCGCTTATCTGGGTCGCACTCATCTTCAATGCCATGAGGTCGAAGTTGGTGGACATCTGCATAGACAGACGCGGTGTAAGCTTGATGTTTCCGCTTAGACCGAGGGTCTGGGTGAAGTTCTTCACCTTGGTCATCTGTTCGTTGGCATACTGGAATGTAGGCCTGTAACTGAACGAATAGTTGAAGTTTACCGACCAAGGGACGTTAGGATTCATGTAATACAAGTATCCTCCGGGTATATATTCTCCAGTGATCGGATGGTAGTATATGCGTGTGTAATGGTCGGCAGGATTGCCTCCAGCCTGCTTTGTTCCATCGTTTCCGTTTATCTTACCTTCGCCTGAAAGAGAGTAGGAGAGTGACACACTTGCCTGGTTGAGACGAAGAAGACCCTGTCCTTGAGTTATGGCGAACTTGTTCACTCTAACGACCCTCTTCTCCTGGACTTCCATTGCATATGGGTCGAAGTTGGCGTTGGCGCTGATGCCGAGCTTTCCGAAGATCGATGTGTTCATGGTCACGCCGACATTGCTCATCTTGAACTGCTCCGCCAGGAAGTTGTAACCGGTGGTGAAGTTCAGGTTGTCTATGAGCTTGATCTTCTTGGTTCCGGTTCCGGTCGTATCCTTGAGGTCACGTACCTTTGCCTCGAAGTTGTTTCCGAGGGAGAAGTTCAGGCTGGCGGTCTTTCCCTTTCCAGGGTATGAACCGATGTTGCCGGCATAGATGTTATAATCCTGAGTCTTGGTCTGACCATTCTTGTCAATGTAGGTGAGTGTCCTCCATCCGTTGAAATATGTTCCCTTTTCCGGACTGAAAGATGCCGACAATGATGGTGTGACGACATGTCTGATTGCCTGCAGCTTACGATGTTTTCCGAAATTGAACATACCGTATAGTCGGGTACTCATGGAAATGCTTCCAGAGTAGTTGTGAGTTGCTCCGAAGGTTCCGAATGACTTTCCTTTTATGTCCTCCACCTTGCCCGTATCAGGATTGTATTCCTTTTCGGTCTTTCGGAAGAACCAGTTCATTCCATACGATACGCTAGGCGTGATGTTGATATATTTGAACAGTGTGAAGTTCGGCAGACCGATCTGGAAATTATGTGACATTCCGTTCTGGAACTTGTCCCAGAAGCCAGGCTGATTGAATTCCTTCGCCTTGAATCCGATCTTGTTCTGGAATGAGGTGTTGTATCCTAGGGAGAATTTCTCATAGAACCTCTCCTTTCCGACTCTGTTCTTCCTCTTGAAAGGATAGAAACGGCTCACTGACAATGTGACGTTAGGCAGAGTGAATGAATATGAACTGTCTCGTGAGTTCTGGCTGTGCAGGGCGTTCACGGACAGGTTCACCTTTCCGTTCCAGTTCTTCGAGTATGAAATAGAAGATGAAATCTGGTTCTGGAGAGCCTCGGTCACCGATGTTGAGTTGTATCGGTTGTTTGAAGGGCTTGAGAAGTTCACCGATGCAGAGAAGCTGGTTCCCGGACGTGCCTTTGCATCCTGTGAATGTGACCACCTTACACCGAAGTTCCTCATCTGCTGGAAATCCGAACTACCTTTCTCTCCGACCTGGTCGTTGGAGTAGGTGAGCGAGAAGTTACCGTTACATTTGTAGTTGACCTTGTAACGCGAGTTAAGGTCGATGGCCCATGATCCGAGTGTATATATGTCTCCTGTGAGCGCAATGTCGAAGTAGTCTCCGATGACGAAATAAAGACCTGCGTCACGGATATAGAATCCTCGTTTGGTTTCTTCACCGAAGGTAGGGAAGAGGATACCTGTAGCCCTGTCTGGTCTCTTTGGGATGAATCCGAATGGAAGACCGATAGGCAGAGGAACGTCTGCGATGACAGGATATGCAGGGCCGAATACGGTCTTCTGTGACGGCTTGGTCATTACCTTTGCTGCAGTCAGATGCAGATAGTAGTGCGGCTCTTCACAGTCACAGACGGTGTATTTTCCGTTTGTGATATTGATTGAGTGGTCCGGCATCATCTTGATGTTCTTGCCATGAAGGATACCGTCCTGCTCCTGAGTGACCATGTTGGTGATCCTGGCCTTCTGAGTCTCGAAGTTATATCTGACCTCTTCCATCGTGTAGCTCTTTCCGCCCTGTTCCATGACCGGCTGGCCTGTTATGACACCTGTGGTGTCCTTGGTACCGCGGGCGTAGAGTGTAGAAGTCTTGAGGTCATACTCCATATAGTCGGCCGTCAGTTTCATGTTACCATATGTGACGCTGACATCACCATAGTAATAGATCATCTGCTTGCCGTTGCTGAAATCCTCAATGATGGAGTCTTTGGCTGTAGTGAATGCAGGTGCCTCGAGCGAACTTTTATGGAGCATGTTGATAGAGTCGATTGCAGCAATCGAGTCGGCTCTGTGGATTGAGTCACGGACAGCACGTAGGGAGTCTGAAATGACAGGCATGTTTATCGAGTCCAGGGCGATTTCGCTTGCATTGCCTCTTCTGAAGAGGCGTCTTGAGCGTCTGTCGTCCTGTGAAGACAATGTGAAAGAACTGAGCACCAGCAGCATAAGAGCTACAAGTCCCCATTTCTCCAACCATGTCTTCAATATTCCTTTATTTATGATGGACATCAATAATTAATCCTATCCTTTTCCTGTTTTCCTAAGTTTTTGCTATTTTTGCAAATCGCAAATTTAAAACTAATTTCAATTATTACCAAATTGAGATAGACTTATGAGTGTTAATTCGAAATATATATGCATCTGGTTTCTGGTTCTTTTATTCGCCTGCAACACTTATGCCTCAATGGCACAAAGCAAGGATAAGGGATTGGGACTCAAGACTGTGGTGATAGATCCCGGCCATGGCGGAAAGGATCCCGGTGCACCAGGGCAGACTTCTGCCACGAGCGAGAAGCACATTGTGCTGGCCATTTCGAAGCTCTTCGGTGAAAAGATAAAGGAAGCGCATCCGGATGTAAATGTGATATATACCCGTAGCACAGACAAGTTCCTCGGGCTTCATGACAGAGCTATGGTGGCGAGAAAGAACGATGCGGATCTGTTCATATCAATCCATTGCAACAGCAGCACGAACAAATCTGCGTATGGCAGTTCGGTGCATATTCTCGGACAGAGGTCGGACCGTAAGGGGAATACCACAGATTATTTCGAACGTAACATGTCTGTAGCCCAAAGGGAAAATGAGGTTATCGTGCTTGAGGAAGGATATGAAACCAAGTACACTCATTTCGACCCTGACGCTCCCGAGGCATATATAGGTTATATGCTTCAGTGGAAGGCACATTATGAAAGCAGTCTGCTCTTTGCGGCAGAAGTCGTGGACCATCTGATGGTCAAACCTTTGACAAAGCGTAAGGCAGTCATCGATCAGGATATTTTCCAGGTACTTGTGGAAGCTAACATGCCGGCGGTCCTTCTGGAGCTGGCCTTTATAAGCAATAATACGGAATACAGGTATCTTGCATCTAAAGACGGTCAGGAGGAGATTGCCGAGCGTCTTCTGGCTGCTTTCACATCCTATAAGACGCAGTATGACAGTTCGTTTAACGTGAAGTCTGCTGAAAATGTCACCCCTGTGCCGGAGACGAAACCGGAACCTGAACCGGAACCTGCGCCTGTGCAGAAGGCTCCGGTTGCAGCCGGACAGCCGGAACCAGTAAAAGTTGAGCCTGCAAAGTACTATGGCATACAGATCATGAGTCTCGGAAGGCTCCTGCAGACAGATGATCCTGCCTTGAAGGGCCTTGAAGTCAGCGCTGTCAAGCCTGAGGGAGGCAAGCTGTATAAATATGTTGCCGGAAAATATTCATCCAAGAGTGAAGCCGTTTCCGCTCTGTCAAAAGTAAAAGCATTGTTCCCGGGTGCCTTCGTTGTAAAGGTGGAAGGCGATCTTGTGTTCATACCTTAAATATAAGCAATATGAAATATTCAAAAGAACTTAAGATAGGTGTTTTTGTCGTTACCGTACTGGTGATGTCGTTTTTCGTTATCAATTATCTTCGCGGTGAGGATATTTTCAATAAGGAGATCGAACTTGTGTCTTCGTATGACAACGTGGAGGGACTCGTGGCTTCGGCTCCTGTATATATAAAAGGATATAAGGCTGGTAAAGTTAAAGAAGTGGCATATCAGCCTGAGTCTGATGACTTCAAGGTGATATGCTCGGTCTTGAAAGAGTTCAGGATACCTGAAGATTCAAGGATGACCATATATGCAGTCGATATCATGGGAGGAAAAGGTGTAAGACTGGATCTTGGTGAGTCGGAGAGTCTGGTGGCCGATGGAGCTTACCTTGCGCCCTCATATGAGGCAGGACTTCTTGATGGCATTGCAGCAGGAATCGGACCGCTTCTGGAGAAGGTAGGGAATACGCTTGACAGTCTCAGCGTCACCGTGTCAGGAATAAATTCAATGCTTGCTGATGCCAATGTGGCTTCTATTTCCAGGACACTGCGTCATCTCGAAAGGACAATGAACAATGTGGAGGCTGTTTCTGCTACAGTTGGAGGCAAGTCTGATGAGTTGAATTCCTTCATTGACAATCTTGCCTCACTCACCGATAAGTTCGGTGGGATTGCTGACAAGGTGGATTCGACAATGACTGACGTCACTTCGATTACGTCTGCCATCAGTGAGTCGGACATTCAGGGAGTCGTAGCTTCTTTCGGTTCGCTTCTTGAGAAAATTGATGATCCTGAAGGAACCGTCGGAAAACTTCTTGTTGACGGATCGCTGTATGATTCGCTTGATGAACTTTTGATCGATATAGATAGTCTTATCGAGAAAATTCAGGAAAATCCAAAGAAATATTTAAGAATTTCCGTGTTCTAAAGCGCTCCAATGGAGAAAAATCGCAGTTTTGGTTATTTTGAACAATTCTAAACTCGTAAGTGTGTATATCTGTGGCGTTTACAGGATTTTCGTATTTCTAAAATATTGATAATCAACAATATGAAGATTTAGTCAAATTGTAAAACCGAAAACGGCTCCTGTAAAATAAAATTAAAAAACAATAGAGATTTTTGTTTTTTATAACTTTTTTTTCCTCATCTTTGTATTCCCAATTCAAATGAGGGTCTAAAACTTGACTGAATCTTATTAATGTTACAGGAAAAACACATATCTGTCTGGAGCAACTGCTTGAACTTTATTCAGCAGAACATTGATCCGAAGCAGTTCGCAGTGTGGTTCAGGCCGATCAAGCCTGTCTCGCTTGTGGACTCGACGCTTACGGTCGAAGTTCCGTCTGAGTTTTTCCGCGAATATCTTGAGGGAGCATATCTCGATATCCTCAAGGCTTCGCTGAAGAAAGAGCTCGGAATAGCAGCCAAGCTTGTCTATGTTGTCACCCCTGTACAGAAGCAGCCCTCGCTGGTCTATCCGGCAGCTCATGGCAATGCTCCGGTCAACAAGACTATTTCTGTTGAAACATATAACCGCGCAGGTAATCCGGGACCGTTTGTTTTCCCTGGTATCCAGCGTGTGCAGGTGAATCCACAGCTCAATCCTATATATTGTTTCGAGAACCTCGTGGTAGGTGAGTGCAACAAGATGGGATTCACGGCAGGAGAGAGCATCTCTGCGGCACCTGGAAAGACTGCATTCAATCCGCTCTTCCTCTTTGGTGGTCCGGGTCTGGGCAAGACCCATCTCGCTCAGGCAATCGGTATTTCGATCAAGAAGAAATATCCGGAACTTGTGGTTCTGTATGTTCCTGCAAACAGATTCAAGACTCAGTTCATGGATGCTGTGAATGTTAGGAACAAGCTCACCGACTTCCTTGCGTTTTATCAGAAGATGGATGTGCTTATCGTCGATGATATTCAGGACCTTATGGGACAGAGCACTCAGAATGCGTTCTTCAACATCTTCAATCACCTCCATCAGTCAGGAAAGCAGCTGATCTTTACATCTGACCGTGCACCTGCAGATCTGGAAAACTTTGAGGCAAGACTTCTTTCAAGACTCAAGTGGGGACTTTCTGTAGAACTGCAGAAACCTGATTATTCCACTAGGCTTGAGATGCTCAGGGCAAGAGCTTTCCGTGAAGGAGTTCAGCTTAGCGAACAGGTTATGGATTTCCTTGCGACAAGGATCAAGTCAAACTTCAGGGAGCTTGAAGGCGCGTTGATCTCGCTCATAGCCAATGCGACACTCGCACATAAGGAGATCACCATCGAACTTGCCGAGAAGATCACTGAGAAGATTGTCGGAGAAGAACAGAATGATGTTACCATCGACAAGGTGCAGAGGGTCGTATGCGACTACTTCAACATCAGCAAGGATGACCTTCTTTCAAAGACCCGCAAGCGTCAGATCGTTCAGGCACGACAGATTGCGATGTATATGTCGAGAAATCTGATAAACAACTGTTCGCTCTCGACCATCGGTGCTGAAATCGGCGGCAAGGACCATGCGACGGTACTTCACGCCTGCACGACAGTCAGCGACCTCATGTCAACTGACAAGACGTTCAAGCAATACATGACAGATATCGAGAAACTTCTTGTTCCGGTACGCAGATAAATGAATCCATTTCCAATGACGGGAATGGATTTTTCTTTTTTAATGCTATATTTGTAGAAACATACAATATCATAATATGAATTCAGAGACAGTACTTTCCTACTTCAAGGAAATTACCGCGATTCCAAGGGAGTCCGGACATGAGGAGCATATAATTGCTTATCTTCAGGAATTTGCAGCAAAGCACAATCTTGAATGCAAGACAGATGAGGCCGGCAATGTACTTATTGTCAAAGAGGCGGCGCCCGGATATGAAAATGTACCGGTCATCGTCCTTCAGAGCCATTCTGACATGGTATGCGAAAAGAATGAGGGAGTTGAGCACGACTTTGCAAAGGACCCTATCAGATATATAATCAAGGATGGATGGATGATCGCCCCAGACACAACGCTCGGTGCTGATTGCGGTATCGGAGTTGCTGCACAGATGGCGGTTCTCGTAAGTGATGTTCCGTGTGGCAAGATAGAGTGTCTGTTCACAACGGCTGAAGAGACCGGCCTTGACGGCGCCATGGCCCTGCAGCCTGGATTCTTCTCAGGAAAGGTACTTTTGAATCTTGATTCTGAAGATGAAGGTGAGATTTTCGTGGGATGTGCAGGCGGTCTGGATACTACAGCCGAATTCCATTATAAGGAAGAGGCAGTCCAGGACGGCTTCGAGACAGAGACCGTATTCGTAAAGGATGCCATGGGAGGACATAGCGGCGATGATATAAACAAGGGACGCGCCAATGCCGTGCAGCTTCTTGGAAGATTCCTCTACAGTTGCCTGGACCTTGATTGGCAACTCGTTACCATCGACGGAGGCAACAAGAGGAATGCCATTGCCCGTGAGGCTAAGGCTGTTATTGCTGCCGAGCCTGATACTCTCGATATCATCAATGAGCGTATGGAAGCATTCGCAGCGGATGTCGCTGAAGAGTATGGTGCAATCGAGACAGAACTGAAGGTGGGATATGGTGAGGCAGATCCTGCTGATAAGGCAATAGACGAAATGACTGCATGGAATCTCCTCACAGCTCTTTGTGCAGCGCCACATGGTGTCCTTGCCATGAGCCAGGAGATAGAGAATTTTGTGGAGACATCCACAAACCTTGCATCAGTGAAGATGACCGAGCCTGGAGTGATACGTATCGGTTCGAGCCAGCGCAGCTGCGTTACTGCAGCAAGACGTGCGGCAGCAGCCAAGATGGAGGCATGCTTCGTGCTTGCAGGAGCGATAGTGAAGCATGAAGGAGAGTATCCTGGATGGGCCCCTGCTGCTGAATCTCCGATCAGAGACGCATGTGTGGCGTCGTATGTGAAGCTCTTCGGTGTGGAACCGAAAGTGAAGGCAATTCACGCAGGACTCGAGTGCGGTCTCTTTACTGAGAAGTTCCCGGGACTTGATATGGTTTCATTCGGACCGACACTTCGCGGAGTCCATGCTCCAGGAGAGCGACTTGACCTTGCTTCGCTTGATAAGTTCGTGGCTTTGTTGAATGATGTTATAGTTAATTTCAGATAATATGATACAGATTGCTCCTTCAATGCTTGCTGCAGATTTTCTGCATCTGGAAAAAGATGTGAAACTTGTCAATGAATATGCCGACATATTCCATCTTGATATCATGGATGGAACATTTGTGCCCAACATATCTTATGGTTTTCCCGTAGTTGAAGCGATTTCTTCAATCGCTGTAAAGCCCCTTGATGTGCATCTTATGATAGTAAATCCTGAGAAGTATGTCGAGAGATTTGCAAAGGTCGGCGCTTCTATGATATCATTCCATCTGAATGCCACTGAGGATCCGGCTGCGGTTTTAAGAGATATCCGTTCTCTGGGAGTGAAGGCTGGTCTTGTCATAAATCCGGATATCCCTGTTGAAAGCCTTTATCCATATTTGAAGGATGCTGATTTCATCTTGCTGATGTCTGTCTTTGCAGGTTTCGGCGGACAGAAATTCATCGAGGATACCTATATGAGAATAAGGACGTTACGGGAGGAAATTGCACGTCAGGGACTGGATCTGCCGATCGAGGTTGACGGAGGAGTAGGACCTGCCAATGCCAAAGCATTGATTGAGGCCGGAGCGGAAATCCTTGTTGCAGGAAGTGCCGTATTCAAGGCAGAAGATCCTGGTGCAGTCATCGCTGCCATGAGAGGCTGACCCAGACCTGAAACGAACTTATCCCCTTACTATGAAAATATTCGCATTACTTATCACGATTTTTCTGTCCGTATCCTGCAACGGGAGCCGGACAGAAGAATTTGTCACATATGTCCGTTCGGCTGACGAACTTTTCCGTCAGGGAAAGGACGAGGAGGCGATGAATGCCTTGGTCAAGGCAATTGATTCATATTCAGAGGGTACAGATATCTTCCTGGCTTCCGGAGACACCTTGAACTATTGCAATGCCTTGCTTCTTCTATGTGATGCCTGTATCCTGAATCTTGATGCTTCCCGCGCGCATAAGTGCATAAGTATCATGCAGGAAAACGCGAGATTCTATCATGGGCAGTCTGAACTTGAAGATGGGGCGGAGGCCGCTGTTCCTTTGATTGATGCGTATCTTGCCAATCTGCCAGCCTCGGCCGTCTGCAGCCAGCTATCTTGAAGTCATTGACATGGTCATTCCTTTAAAGGATATACCCGATCTCCTTGAAACCGAATTCGCGGATCTGTCCGGTGGTGAGGTCTTCGACGAGTAGGTTGCCGGTTGATGACAGTCCTCGGATGATTCCTGGAAATTCTTTCCCGGTCCGGATTGTTGAAGTAATGCCTGAGTCGGGAGTCTTTTCGGTACATATGTTCATCGGTCCGTCGAGATGGCCGCTTGGAAGGCCTGTATAGTCAATGAATCGCGATGGCTTTCCCGATCTCCAGAGGGAGTCGAGATAGAGTTGACGGAGAGGGGAGAGGTCGCTGTCCGAGCTCAGGAAACGGTCGTGGTAGGTCGTGAAGATGTCCATGAATCCGTCTAGGCATGCCTTGATGTCGAAAGATTCTTCACTTCGTTCAGAATGACATTTGTGGTCCTTGGGTTGAGTCCCCTGATTCTGCATGCAAAGCACCATTGAGGTGGGATTAGGGAGGTTAACATTAAAGTTTCTTTGATTGATATTCAGACCGATACCGATAATGCTCGAGGAAATCGTCTTTCCTCGGAAAGAGTTCTCGATTAGGATGCCGCATATCTTCTTTTCGCCGACATAGATGTCGTTCGGCCACTTGATTTCCGCCTTGATCCCATATGTGGAAAGAAAATCCGCAACAGAAAGAGCAGCGATCTCGTTTAATGCGAAATGGTCTTCTGCCATGAGTGCCGGAGACTTCAGGACGATGCTGAACATGAGGTTTTCCCCGGCATTGCTTGTCCATGTGTTTCCTCTCTGTCCGCGCCCGGCTGTCTGTGACAATGCTGACACGACTGACAAATTGTCAATGTCAGAAATGTGCCTCCTGGCCTCGTCATTGGTCGAATCGACCCTTTCCAGCCACATAATGCGACGCTTGTTTTTCATTGGTGCAGATTTTGTTTATCTTTGTCTGGATTTTACAAAAATAACAAAATTTCTAAAATGGATAAAAAGACACTTAAGGTCATTGCTGATGCGATGCTTGAGAAGAAGGCACAGGAAGTCGTATCACTAGACCTCAGATCTATCGGAACAGCTATTTCAGATTATTTCATAGTATGTAATGCGGATTCAACCCCCGCAGTGGTCGCAATTGCAGACAACATCGAAGACAGGATGATGGAAAAGTGCAAGAGAAAGGTTGTACGCACTCAGGGTAAGGAAAACGCCTTCTGGGTGATCCTGGATTACGGCGATATCGTAGTTCATGTGTTCCAGACCCCATATAGGTCATTCTACAGGCTCGAGGATCTTTGGGCAGATGCAGAAAGAACTGTATACGAAGACTAATATTTCAGACGTTTATGACAGAAAATAAGGATAATGCACCTCGCAGGAAGAAACCTGTGAGAATTACATTCAATATATCCTGGATATACATTCTGCTGATGATAGGCATCGGCTGGATGTTCTTCAACCAGGGAGGCGCCAACCCTCAGAAGGAAGAGTGGGCTGATGTCAAGAAGCAGTGGCTTGCAGGAGACATCAAGGAAGTTGTCTTTATAAGAAATGAATACGAGGGACGTATAACCATGAGGCCCGAACGTATCGAGAAGTATGCGGACAAGTTCGGAGGAAAGGTACCAGAGAAGTCACCTCATTTCGTTTTCCTTGTTTCCGGTAGCTTCAATGCTGAAGAAATGTTCGGAGAACTCAACGCACAGCTTCCGGAAGACCGTCAGGTCAAGGTCGTGATTGAGAATCATGAGAACTGGTGGAGTGTAATTGAATGGCTGATCTTCCCGCTTCTTCTCATTTTGATGTGGGTGTTCATGTTCAGAGGAATGAACAGGAACATGGGCGGTGGTCCAGGTGGGCCAGGCGGCATATTTAATGTCGGAAAGTCAACAGGCAAGCTTGCCGAGAAGAACGAGAATCAGGTCACATTCAAGGATGTGGCTGGCTTATACGGAGCCAAGGATGAAGTGATGGAGATCGTGGATTTCCTCAAGAACCCTAAGAAATATACCGCTCTTGGCGGCAAGATTCCTAAGGGCGCCCTTCTCGTAGGCCCTCCGGGTACCGGAAAGACTCTCCTTGCAAAGGCAGTTGCAGGTGAGGCCAATGTTCCTTTCTTCTCGATTTCCGGTTCGGATTTCGTTGAAATGTTTGTCGGTGTCGGTGCATCAAGAGTGCGTGACCTTTTCAGACAGGCAAAGGAGAAATCACCTTGCATCGTGTTCATCGATGAGATCGATGCTGTAGGACGTGCTCGCAGCAAGAATGGCGGATTCTCATCAAACGACGAGCGTGAAAATACTCTTAACCAGCTTCTTACGGAGATGGATGGTTTCGGTACCAATTCCGGAGTGATCATTCTGGCCGCTACCAACCGTGCGGATATCCTTGACAAGGCGCTCATGCGTGCAGGACGCTTCGACCGTCAGATCCATGTGGAGCTTCCGGACCTCAAGGAGAGGGAAGAGATTTTCCAGGTTCATCTGAGGAACCTCAAGCTTGCGGATGATTTCAGCCTTGAATTCCTTGCCAAGCATACTCCGGGATTTTCCGGTGCAGATATCGCGAATGTCTGCAATGAAGCAGCTCTTACTGCAGCAAGGAAAAACAAGCAGGCAATCGACAGGCAGGATTTTCTTGATGCAGTCGACAGGATAATCGGAGGACTGGAAAGAAAGTCCAAGATAATCACTGCAGAGGAGAAGAAGTCCATTGCGCATCATGAGGCAGGTCATGCAACTGTAAGCTGGCTTCTTCCGCATGCAAATCCTCTCTTCAAGGTGACTATCGTTCCAAGGGGTCAGGCTCTCGGTGCAGCATGGTATCTTCCAGAAGAGCGCCAGCTCGTTACCAAGGATCAGCTGATCGACGAGATGTGCTCTCTTATCGGAGGCCGTGTTGCTGAAGAGATCGTCAACGGTCAGCCTTCTACAGGGGCTCTTAATGACCTTGAACGTCTTACCAAGATGGCATATGGCATGGTTACATATTATGGTATGAGCGAGAAGGTGGGCAATCTGTCCTTCTATGATTCTACCGGAGCCCGAGGATATGACCTTACAAAGCCATACAGTGAGAAGACAGCAGAACTGATTGATAAGGAGGTTAAAGACCTTGTCAATATGATTCATGAGAGGACAAAGGCTATCCTGACAGAAAATTTTGATGGTTTCAGTCAGTTGGCTGCCATATTATTGGATAAAGAGGTTATCTTTGCAGATGATCTGGAAAGAATATTCGGCCCTCGCGCTGGAGCGAAGCCTGGTGAAGAGATTCCGAAGGATCCGGAAGAAACCGCCAATGTAGAGTCAGCAGATGAATAATTTTGTTAAAAGAACTATATCCGGAGTGGGGTTTGCGGCAATCATGCTTGCCGCACTCCTCACTAATAAGATTGTATACGGCGCAGTGATGCTCTTTGCTCTTGTTGTGATGATGTGGGAGTTCCTGAAGATGACATGCGGATCAAATTACAAGTACTCGCAGATTCTTTCCATCATTGCCGGAGCTACATTGTTTTTGCTGGTATATTTCTTCAAGGGGTTCAATCTCCCTGGAAGACTGATAATTCTCGCCTTTGTGCCTGTCTTTATCCTGATGATCAATTCCTTGTACATCAAGGATAAGTCACGCTTCGACAAATTTGCCAATCTGTATACAGCTATCATATACATTGCAGTTCCATGGTCTGTGATGAATTTTTCCGTTTTTGCACCAGACGGAACTTTCAACGGCTATCTTCTGCTTTCTTTCTTTGCGATCATCTGGGGATCTGACGTAGGAGCCTATCTTTTCGGAATCACTTTGGGTCAGAAATACGGCAAGAAGCTTTTCCCCTCGATTTCACCTAAGAAATCATGGATCGGTTTCTGGGGAGGACTGTTCATGGCTGTAGCGATTGCTGTCATTCTTTATTTTACCGGTATTTTCCCTGTATCAGAAAGGAGTGTAAGATTCGATCTATGCAATTGCATCGTGCTTGCAGTTCTTCTTGATATTGCGGGTGTTTACGGAGACCTTATCGAGTCTCAGTGGAAGAGGCATTACGAGGTGAAGGATTCCGGCACCATCATTCCTGGCCACGGTGGTCTTCTTGACAGATTCGACAGTGCCCTGATAGCAATTCCTATCGGAATCATTTACCTTCTGGTGTGGGACGTCATGTGTCTGTAATGATTTGCCATATTGCCGAATAATTCATAACTTTGCGGTTTTAATGGCACTTACGATTAATTATGGTAATACATAAGGACTGTTACGGCACAATACTGCTTGTCTGGCTTATCTGCGCCCCACTTGTATATTTTATTCTGCGGTTCATTCCGTGGAGTATTATTTCATATCCGCTCTGCATTGTTCCTATGTTCTTCATGGGATTCGTATGCTTTTTCTTCAGAGTACCTGATAGAAGAAGAGTAGGCAGCGACAATCAAGTGACTTCTGTTGCAGATGGAAAGGTCGTCATCATCGAGAAGGTATATGAAGACGAATATGTAAAAGCCGAGTGCATACAGGTTTCAGTGTATATGGATTTCTTCAATGTTCACGTAAACTATTGGCCTGTAGATGGTGAGGTAACATACTACAAGTACCACCCTGGCAAATATATGCTGGCATACCTTCCTAAGGCATCGGAACTCAACGAGCATACTTCCGTGGGAGTGCGAAGCCAGTATGGTGATGTTTTCTTCAAGCAGCTTGCAGGTACCTTTGCAAGAAGAATCGTCTGTCATGCGCAGCCTGGCAACGGAGTAGTAAAGTCTGAAGAGTGCGGCATAATCAAGTTCGGCTCAAGAATAGACATGTATCTGCCGCTTGATGCCGAAATCAAGGTAAAGCTTGGTGAATTAGTGAGAGGTAGTGAAACCGTAATAGCTGAATTACAGAAATAGAAATGGAAGAATCATTGATATATATAATAATGTTCGCCGCGATAGCGATTTCGGCCTTATGTTCAACATTGGAAGCCACATTGCTGTCGACTCCATTGTCATACATTACAGGACTGGAGGAGCAGGGTGCAAAAGGTGCTCAGAGACTCAAGCGATTGAAACAGAATCCTGACCGTCCTATATCTGCAATCCTGTGCATCAATACGATTGCAAATACTGTGGGTGCATCCCTTGTAGGATCGCTTGCAGCTCAGGTATATGATTCTACGATTGTCGGAGTACTTTCTACGATATTCACTCTGGCAATCCTGATCTTCTCGGAAATCATCCCCAAGACGATCGGAACAAGTTACTGGAGGTCACTTGCACTGCCGGCGTCAGTGATCATCAATGCCATGATCTTCATATCCTTCCCATTGGTATGGATCCTTGAACATCTTCAGAGGCTTATATCATCAAGGTCCACTCAGGTCAGCGTCAGCAGAGAAGACATTTCGGCGATGGTAAGCGTAGCTACAGAAGAAGAGGTGATCGAGACTGAAGAGAAGAAGATGATCCAGAACCTTCTCAAGCTCGACGAGATCACTGCACATGAGATCATGACTCCAAGCTCGGTTGTCGAGATGGCCGAAGGTCAGATGACCATCCGTGAATTCTACGATTCAGAACTGACGCACTCACGAATCCTCGTATACGATGATGATAACAGTGATTATGTGATCGGATATGTGCGTCGACAGGCTGTGCTCGAGAAAATGGCAGAGGACAAGTTCTCAACTACGATACGCGAAATCAGCCGTCCTATCATTTCATTCTCAGAGGAAGAGCCTGTAGGAAACATCTGGGAGAAGTTACTTGAGAAGAAGGAACATATCTCTGCAATCATTGATGAGTATGGTACATTCCGAGGCATTGTCACTATGGAGGATGTGATCGAGACAATGATCGGACAGGAGATTGTCGATGAGACCGATGAGGTGGTCGACATGCAGGAATATGCGAAAGAACAGTGGGAGAAGGCCCAGGAACTTATAATCAAGAACGAAGACTAAAAAAAAGAGGATCACATGATCCTCTTTTTTTTAGTCTTGCTCTATATATTTCAGTAGTTTGTCAATGGCTTCATTCTCAGGCACATGGCGCTCCAGTGGCTCTTTGCCTTTATAAATGGAAACTTTTCCGTTTCCTTCTCCAACATAGCCCCAGTCCGCATCTGCCATTTCTCCCGGACCGTTGACGATGCAGCCCATCACTGCGATCACCATTCCTTTGAGATGTGCTGTACGGCGCTTGACCTCCTCGAATGTTGATTCGAGATTATACATTGTTCGTCCGCATCCCGGGCAGGCGATGTATTCAGGTCTGTAGAATCTTCTTCTCGCAGCCTGCATGAGTTCGTCCACAAGATATGCCGCATATCCGGAGCCTTCGAGAGATATCTCCTCTCCGTTCTCTAAATATGTTCCTGTCAGTTCAACCTCATCAAGCTCCTTGTCAAGCAGACGCTTGCCGAAGTCGCAAGAGAAGTCCAGAAGGAGTCTTTCACGCGATGGTGCAGCGTATTCTGCCACGGCTTTCTTTCCGTTCAGTTTGAGTGACACCATGCTTGAATGCAGGCGTCTTCCATATCTGTCAGAGAGGTATCTTGCAACAGGAAGTTCATTTGCCGGATCTTCTGTGAGAGAAACGCGTATTGTGTTGCCGATTCCCTCAGAAAGCAGGGCTGATATCCCGACGGCTGACTTGATTCTGCCTCCGTCACCATTGCCTGCTTCAGTAACTCCCAAGTGGAGAGGGAAGACCACTCCTGTTTTCTGCATCTCATTGGCCAGCAGGCGGTAAGCTTCAACCATAACAAAAGTGTTACTTGCCTTCAGCGACACAACTACGTTGTAGAAATCATTCTCCACACACATGTTCAGCCATTCCATTACGGCTTCTTTCATGGCGAGAGGCGTGTTTCCGTACAGATTGGTGATTCTGTCTCCCAGCGAGCCATGATTAAGTCCGATCCTTATGGCTGTTCCGTTGTCCTTGCAGACTTCTACAAGTCTTGCAAACTGCTCTCTTGCCTTTTCATGATCCTTGTGGAAGTTGCCCGGGTTGATCCTGACCTTCTCCACAACCTCTGCAGCAGCAATCGCAATTTCCGATGAGAAATGGACATCAGCCACAAGGGGAGTGTCGATACCCTGTCCACGAAGCCTTGCCTTTATCTCCCGCAAAGAGTCAACCTGTGCCATTGAAGGTACTGTAAGCCTTATCAGTTCAGCTCCAGCCTCATATAGTCTTACACATTGGGCGACTGACGCTTCTATATCTGAAGTGTGTGTATTGCACATTGTCTGCACGACTATCGGCGCTTCGCCACCGATAGTTATTTTTCCAGCCTTTACGGTAAGTGTTTCCATCTTATTTTCCATAAACCATTTCCTTTGCCTGCTTCTTGATTTCTGCCTTGGTCTTTCCAGAACGCTTTGTTATCTGGAAATGCACACCTGCTGAAATTACAATATTAGAAGGATAGGCATATCTGTAATAGTATTTGCTAGCATGGTCAGGCTCATACAGCGAGGATAGTGAATGCTTGTACATAGCCTGGAAATGTATCTCGATAGGCTCGAACACGAGAGCGAATCCGGCTCCTCCCTTGATACCGTAGTCCCATCTTCTGTCTGTGTCCTTGAATGAGTGCTGCAGTTCCTCGCTTACCGAACCTGTAATTCCAGGGAAACGTTCTATTCCAAGCCTGTAGCCTCCGTAACATCCTAACTGTGCCAGAATCTTGAAGTTCCACATGTCCAGGTGAAACTGGAAAAGCATCGGGATCTCAAGAACGTCAAGTATCGCTTTCTCTGCACCCTCTATCTTATATGTGTAGTCTTTGTCCTTGTTGTATTTGAACTGGTAACCTTCCTGTGCGTAAAAGATACCCATCTGGAAACCGAAATACGGCATATATCCGAACATCTTTCCGTATTTGGTATATGTAACACCCACATTGACAGGTACAAATACCATATCCTGCTTCTGGGAAGGATTCCACATGACTCTGCTCAATCCAGCACCATATTGGACTCCGATCATGGAATAATCATTGATATGTAGCTTTTTCTTGACATTTATCGTGTCAAGCTGTTCGTCGGTCAATGAAGATACATCCGTAATGATGAGATGATCAGTCTGTGCATACAAACCGAACGTCAGGAGAGTCAATGAAAATATTATTAATAAACGTCTCATAATCAATTACTTGAACATTTCGGCAAGATCTATGTTCTGTTCTATTTCCATCATTTCTGGAATATCGATCAGGAAGGTTCCGTCTTCCAGCTTGTAGAATCTTACCTTTTCCGGCTGCTTCTTCTCCAGCAGAATGCCGGTATCCACAATACCGTTCCTATTAAGGTCCTCGGTAATTCGTATAGAATACTTTCCTGCCTTAAGATATGGGAAGGCCAGTGTCTCATCTTTGTCAATGATGTAGCTCCTGAGCACCTTGTCTCTCTTTTCGTTAAGAAGGTCAACAATGTACTTGTTCCTGACATTGCTCATGACGAGATTCATCGTACTGAGTTTGTCATCCTTTGGCAATGATACCTTGACCTCGCTGCTGTCATTGTAAAAGCCGTTGATATCCTTGAACTTGCGATGTGGAATCTTCAGGAAATATTCATATCCTGGCTGAAGTTTTTCGGATGGAGTGACTATATACTTCCTCAAGTTAAGGCTGTCTTGTCTTACACTGTATTTTCCGAATGCTTCCTGCTGGCGCGGGTTGAGATATCTGAAAGTGAGAGAATCGAAGGCTGATTCCACAAGCGGATATGTGAATTCAATCACAAAGCCATATTGTTCTACATTCTCAGGTTTTGCTTCTATGGTGAATACGGCTGTGGTATCTTCCTTCTTTATGTCTCTTGATGAACTTTTTCCTGGAGACTTCTTAGGTTTCAGAAGCTTGATTTCCTCTGTAAAAGGATTGAGCATTCCCAGAGTGTCTGTCTTGAGGTAATTGACATTCAGGAAGAGTGTGTCAGGTTGTGGCTTGGGATCGTTCACCCAGATCTCCAGGCTGTCCTGCATTATGTTGAACTGAGTGATAAGCTGGTCCGAAGGCACTCCTTTTATCCATATTGAATCAATCTGTGCATATGGAGCCATGAATGTAATGTAGGCAGTACGCTCGCCGACTCGTTCCTTGTTGACGATCATCTGCTTGGATGGTTTTTCCTTGAATACGTTGAGCTCGAATTCCGTTTTTCTCGCAAGACAGTTCAATGTATCCTTCATGTCATATTTCTGAAGTTCCGGGAGGCTGTCGTTGACGTATGTGACGGGTTTGACAAGTGTATCGATGAAGGCTATCTTTTCAGATTCAGCTTCGTATTTGTTGTTATTGTTCTCATCAATGACAGCATACATCCTGTATATCGTATCCTGAATGTTCCTGATGCAGAAATAACCCCACTCGTCTGTCTTCACTGCGGCATCAGGTCTCTTGAGGAAGACTGCTGAGTCTGCGTGATCCTTGTAAAGCATTACAGTTGCTCCCTTGAGTGGCTTGAGTGAATTGCAGTCCTGGACGATTCCGGTGACCATCATTGAGTCGATTCTGTCTCCTGTTGAGAATACCAGTGTGAATCCTGGATACATGTTTCCCTCATTATTGTCTACAATCGCATTTGTAAGATCAAGAGTGTATGTCTTGTTGGAGTCAAGATCGCTCTCGAAGTATACTATCACGCTCTTGCCCTGCATCTTGAATTGAGGGGACTTCTCAAGAGGAGGGGACAGGAAGAGACTCTTCGGGTCCTTCACTTTGACATATTCATTGAACTCTATCTTCAGCTTGGTCTTGTGGGTCGGTACATTCACCTGACCGATGACCGGATAGATCTCCGTGATTACAGGTGGAATTGTATCCTTAGGACCACCGCTCGGAGGAGTGGTGGTGTTTGCGCATGAGTGTGAGAATATCGTCATTCCAAGAACGAACGATACCGGTATTATTGGAAAAAATCTACTGAAAAATTTCTTCATTGCAATCTTTTTAGAGGTCTGTTCTGATTACGGTGTCTATTCCAGGAATCTTCTTCAGTCTGTTGATAAGCATATCCAGGTCAGCTATATCGTGGACATAAAGGTCTATGAATCCGTCGAAGATGCCTTCTTCGGTTCCAAGATTGAATCTCCTGATGTTCACGCTGAGATCCTTGGATGTGAGACGGGTGATATCATTGATCATTCCGATCCTGTCGGTACCTCTCAGTGATATCCGGGCAAGGTATGAATTTTCGGAATTGGCATCAGCCACCCATTTTACCGTAACGATCTTGTCTCCGAATTTTGCGGCAAGATTGTTTGCGTTGATACATGTGCGTCTATGTACGGTAATCGTTCCGTCAGATGCCTTGAATCCAACGACGCTGTCTCCCTGGATAGGGGTGCAGCATGATGCGAGAATATATTTGTGGTTCTCGTCGGAATTTGAGATGACGAAGTATGATTCCTTGTTGATTCCGTGATATTTCTTCAGTTTCTCCGAGAGTCCGTCAAGACTTATGAGCCCCGATCCGATCTTGAAATACATCTCCTCAGGCTTGCTGTCGAAGATTTCGAACTCATCCATCAGTGATTTGACGGTCTTGTCATTAAGCTTCCTGCCCAACGACTTAAGTTCTTCTTCAAGCATCTTCTTTCCAAGGTTGACGCTGCTCTGGCGCTGACTTTTCATATAATCGAGAATCAGCTTTCTAGCCTTGGAAGTCTTGATGAATTGCAGCCACTCACGTTTCGGATGCTCTTTTTCAGCAGTAATGATCTCCACCTGATCACCGGTCTTCAATACATAAGACAGTGGCACCAGCTTGAGATTTACCTTTGCTGCAATTGCAGTATTTCCGATGTCGGTATGTATCGAGTATGCGAAGTCCAGCACTGTGGCACCTTTCTCGATCCTTCTCTGGTCACCTTTTGGCGTGAATACGAAGATGTCGGTCTTGATAAGGTCATTATGTATGAGGTCCAGAAGTTCGAGAGCATTGACGTCCGGGTTCACCAGGATTTCCTTGACCTTGGTGATCCATTTGTCCATCTCACTTTCGTTTTCTTCAGCGAAGCCGTCCTTCTTGTACGCCCAGTGAGCGGCGATACCTTTTTCTGCAATATCGTTCATCCTGCGTGAACGGATCTGCACTTCCACCCATATACCGGTCTTGCTCATCAAGGTGCAATGCAGGGCTTCATATCCATTGCTTTTAGGGTAATTGACCCAGTCGCGTATACGGTCAGCCTTATATCTGTAATGGCTGGTGATTATAGAAAATATATGATAACACTGGTCACGCTCGGTTTCTGCAGAATCTATAGGGTCGAAGATGATTCGGACTGCATACAGATCATAGATCTCATCAAAGGTGATGCCCTTTGTATTCATCTTCTTCCATATTGAATACGGCGTCTTGACCCTTTTCTTGATCTCGAATTTGAAACCGGCAGCTTTCAAGGCCTCATCAAGAGGCTTGATGAACTCGTTGATCTGCTTGTCCTTATCGATTATGTTTCTGTTGATCTGCTCGGTTATCTTGTTGAATTCTTCGGGCTCCTTGTATCTGAGCCAGATGTCTTCCATCTCGGACTTCATGCTGTAGAGACCGAGTCTATGGGCGAGAGGAATGAAGATGAACATTGTCTCGCTGAGAATCTTATCCCTCTTGTGCTCAGGCATGAACTCAATGGTGCGGCAATTATGGAGGCGGTCGGCAAGCTTTATGAGAACCACTCTTACGTCATCGTTCAAAGTGAGGAGAATCCTCTTGAAGTTCTCTGCCTGCATACTCTTCTGCATGGCTTTGTCCTCATTGTCAAGGACGGTCTTGATCTTTGTCAGACCTTCCACGAGGGTCGCTACCTTGTCGTCGAAAAGACTGCGCAGGTCATCAACGGTATAATCCGTATCCTCCACAACGTCGTGCAGCAGAGCGGCAACAATGGACTTGTATCCGAGACCGATGTAGCTTACGACGATCTTTGCAACTGCAATAGGATGAAGTATATATGGCTCTCCGGAACGTCTTCTGACGCCCTTGTGAGCTTCATTTGCAAAGTCAAAGGCCTTTTGGACCATATCGAGTTCAGACTGGTCTGCGCAACGTTTTCTTGCTGCCTCCTTGAGGTCGGCATAATCTCTTGCTATGACTGCGTAATCCTGAGAGTTGAATTCTGATATCTTACCCATAGTCTGATGTTTAGTCTTCTAAATTATAGTTGTCAACATGCTGGAATGCATATGATAGCTCTGCACCAATTAGGATTATGTTCCAGCTTATGTTCAGCCATATCATAAACAGCGGCACCGCCGCGAATGTTCCATATACTCCGTTCAGCCTGCTCACGAGAACCTGTGTCTCCAGATAGAGGAACTGAACAGCCGCAAAGGCGAGGGCTGCGAACATTGCTGCCCTGAATGCCATTCCATACTTGACCTTGAAGTTCGGAATGAACTTATACATTGCGGAGAAGGTGAGTGCCGCAATAAGAATGAAAAGTCCCCAAGAGATCAGTTTCTTGATGAATGAGAACTCCTCAAGGTTCAGACCCACATATTCCAGTGCATTCGAATAAATGAAAGAACCTGCGAACAGGACGAAGATCACGAATGGTGAGATGAGGAGAATGCCGACATAGAAGCTTACACGTTTCAGGATGCTTCTGTTCTGCTCAACCTTCCAGACATGATTGAACGCTGTCTCTACATTCATCATAAGCCTGATGATGATCCATAGGAAGAGGAGAGCACTGAAGAATCCCATCCATCCGCTCTGCGCGGTGTCTATGATGTTCTGGGCAAAGCGAAGCACGGTATCAATTACCTGCTGGCTGCCGCTGAAATTTGCGTAAAGGTATTCCTTAAGGACATCAGCAAGTCCGAAACCTCCGGTTATTCCGAATACGATAGCCAGAAAAGGTACGACAGCCATCACGCTGAAGTAGCTCAGAGCCACGGCACGTGGTCCGATCTTCTGCTGCGTGAATGTCTTGACTGTGATTATCAGTATCTTGATATATTTGATGAATCTGGCTTTGGCCTTGGACAGTTCTTCCAGCTCCAATGCCCAGATATCGTCACTGATAAATCTTTTCAGCCTGTATGTCTTTCTGGTTATACGTTTCATACTAACCGAGTTTTGCCATAAATCTTTCAGGGTCGATGGTGTAACGCTGATGTCTGCCTTCACCTATGAGACCTTTCTCGTCTTCAACCTTGACATTATATTCAAGACGTCTTCCGTCAACTTCTGTGAGCTCGGCGGTGATCTTCACCTCTGTGCCGACCTTGCATGCCCTCAGATGGGATATCTCCACCTTTGTGCCTACTGTCTGATGTCCATACTGCTCGGCCAGCTTGAATGAGGCCAGCTCCATGTGACATATCATCGAAGGTGTCGCATAGACAGGCAATCCGCCTGATCCGAGCACTTCCGCTGTCTCATTTGCCGCTACAACGCGGTTCAATACATATGTGTCTCCTGCTTTCATATATTTAAAATAGAGTACCTTCTTCTTTAGTTTCTATCAAATCCCTGAACTCCGCCTCCCCGATGACCGTCACTCCCAGGCTCTCGGCCTTCTTCAGCTTCTCAGGTCCGGCCTTTTCGCCTGCCAGCAGATATGCGGTCTTGCCGCTCACGCTGCCACTTGCCTTTCCGCCATGAGCGACGATAAGTGCCTTGATCTCATCGCGTGAAACGCTGAAGTTACCGGATACAACCACTGTCTTTCCCACAAGAGCGTCCGACTTCTGCTCCGGAGCTTTGTCCACCTCGAACTTAAGTCCTGCCGCCTTCAGCCTTTCTATCGTCTCGCAGTTTATCTCATCGTCAAAATATGAGATGATGCTGTCTGCAATCACTTCTCCGATGTCGTCGGCACCGAGCAGCTGCTCCTTTCCTGCCGTCATCAAAGCATCTATGCTTCCGAAATGACGTGCCAAAGACTTTGCCGTAGTTTCTCCGACGTGTCTTATGCCCAGTGCATAAAGCACGCGCTCAAACGGTGTGTCTTTCGAATCCTGCAGGCTCTTGAGGAACCGCTCCGCCGAACGGTCTTTCCATCCGTCAAGGGTCAGCAGATGCTCCTTCCCGAGCTCATAGAAATCCGCCACATTCCATACAAGACCTTTGTTATACAGCTGGTCTATGGTCGCGTCTCCTGCAATGACGTTCATTGCCTTGCGGCTAAGGAAATGCACCAGCTTGCCTTTTATCTGTGTAGGACATCCAGACTGGTTGGGGCAGAATGCCTTTGCCTCCTGCTCGTCCCTTACCAGCTGTGTGCCGCAGTCCGGACATGTCTCAGGAAAGTGGGGAAGGGTGACGCCCGGCTCGCGCTGGGACAGCTCGACGCCTGTGATCTTCGGGATGATCTCTCCTCCCTTCTCCACATAGACATAATCTCCTACATGTATGTCAAGGAACTGCATCTGGTCGGCGTTGTGCAGCGATGCACGCTTGACAATCGTGCCGCTGAGCTGCACAGGCTCGAGGTTGGCCACAGGAGTCACTGCTCCTGTCCTTCCCACCTGATAGTCAATGCTTAAAAGGCGTGTGAGCGCCTGCTCTGCCTTGAACTTATATGCCACAGCCCATCTTGGGAACTTTGCAGTATATCCTAATTCGTCCTGATATTGGAGTTCATTGACCTTGATGACAATGCCGTCTGTAGCGAACGGAAGCATCTTGCGCTCTGTGTCCCAATATGTTATGAATTCCTCGATTTCTTCTATGCTTTTGCAAAGCTTACGTTTGTCAGAGACCGGGAGACCCCATTCGCATGCTTTTCCCAAAGCCTCGTCGTGCGTTGCGAACGGCAGGTCTTCGCCAAGCATATGGTATAATGTGCATTCCAGTCCGCGATTGGCTACCATGCTGCTGTCAATAAGCTTGAGGGACCCGGACGCGGCATTTCGAGGGTTGGCGAATGGCTGCTCCTCCTCTCGTTCGCGTTCTTCGTTAAGTCTGTCAAACGCCGCCCAAGGCATATATACCTCTCCTCGGATCTCGAACTCCTCCGGCCATCCGCTTCCGCTTAGCTGCTGCGGAATGTTTCCTATCTGCCTCGCGTTCTCTGTGACGTCGTCACCGACGGTTCCGTCTCCTCTGGTCAAGGCCCTGAAAAGCTTGCCGTTTCTATAAGTCAGGCATATCGCTGTGCCGTCAAACTTCAGTTCGCAACTGTATGTGAAGGTGTTTCCTATGCCTTTTGCGGCACGGTCGGCAAATGCCTGTACTTCCGCTATGTCGTATGTGTTTCCAAGCGACAGCATAGGGAATCGGTGAGGGTATTGCTGGAATTCCTTGGCCTTGCCTTTGGCTGCCTTATTGTCCAGGTCGCTTCCTACCTTCTGGGTAGGCGAGTCGGGAGTCACCAGATCGGGATGTTCCTTTTCCAACGCCTCCAGCTCCTTCAGGAGCATGTCGAACTCATAGTCACTGAGCGTCGGAGCGTTCTCTACATAGTACTTCCTGTTCGCCTCAATGATGATTGCGCGAAGTTCGTTTATCCTGATATTTGCCTGTGCCTTTTCCATGTGCGTATTAACTTACAAAATTACGGAAATCTTTTCATATCTGCAATATAGCGTGACTGTGTCGTTTTTCTTGTAATTTCGTGCAAAATATGATAAATTTGCGCCGCATTTTATGCGTTTACAGTTGCTCCGTCATTGCGACTGAGCAAGGCGAATTGAGAAATCTATAAACTTTTAAAAATAAGACAAAGATGAAAGACGCAGTAATTATTCTTTGTGGTGGCGGTCCGGCACCAGGAATGAACTCAGTTTCAATGAGTGTAGCAAAGACTTTCCTTGCAAAGGGATTCAGAGTTATCGGCCTTCACGGCGGTTATTCAGGACTTTTCAGCAAGAACGCACGCACTGAGGATCTGGACTTCTTCAAGGCAGACCGTTACTTCAACAGAGGTGGATCTTACCTCGAAATGAGCCGCTTCAAGCCAACTGACAAGGATTTCGAGGAAAACTTCAACCTCGACCTGTTCAAGGATAACAATATCAAGCTTTTGGTGACTATCGGTGGTGACGATACAGCATCTACTGCAAACCGTATCTCAAAGTTCCTCGCAGCAAAGGGATATCCTATCTCAAACATCCACTGCCCTAAGACCATCGACAACGACCTTCCTCTTCCTGCAAACGCTCCGACATTCGGATACAACTCTGCAAAGAACGAAGGTGCACACCTCGCACGCACAATTTACGAGGATGCTCGCACATCAGGTAACTGGTTGGTAATCTCAGCAATGGGCCGCACATGCGGAAGTCTTGCTTTAGGTATCGGTGAGGCAACTCACTGCCCGATGACAATCATCCCTGAGATGTTCAACAAGACTGAGATCTGCCTTGAGAAAGTTGTCAAGCTTTCTATCTCGGCTATTCTCAAGAGAAAGGTTCTCGGCATCAACTATGGTACTATCGTAGCAGCTGAGGGTCTCTTCCACGAGTTCAAGGCAGAGGAGATGGAGGCTGCTGGCGTACACTTCTCATATGATGATCACGGTCATCCTGAGCTCGGTAAAGTATCAAAGGCTGTCCTCTTCAACGACCTCCTCGAGGCAGAGTTCAAGAAGATCGGTCTCAAGGTGAAGAGCCGTCCGGTAGAGATCGGATACGACGTCCGCTGCCAGGATCCTGTTGCATATGACCTTACATACTGCACAGAGCTCGCAATGGGTGTTTACCAGCTCTATAGCGAGGGCAAGACAGGCTGCATGGTATACGTTGACTCATACGGAAACGTATCTCCGCTCTATCTCGCTGACCTCCAGGACCCAACAACTGGCAAGATCCCACCACGCGTAGTAGACATCAACTCAGGTACAGCCCAGAACTACTACAACTACATCGCACACTACGTAACCCCAGAGGACTACGAAGCAGTTCGCGCTCTCGGCATCGAAAACCCAGAGGCATACGACTTCAAGAAGATTCTGGAGTGGTAATTATACGTCATCCCCGACCTGATTGGGGATCGTGATGAATGACCGGTGTAACATGAAAATGTTGATTCATGTCGCACCGGTCTTGTTTTTTGATGGTTCTGTCGGAATTTGACTAGCGGTGTATCATATAATCATGAATTTATGTTACACAGATAGTCCATTTACTCTTGACGTGTACTTTGTGGTATGGTGATTAGTATTGCTATGTCAACCTGTTGATCTCGTTCTGCAGGTTGGCTAAGAATTTACCTGCGTGGGCTCCGTCCATCTGGGTGTGGTGGAACTGGAATGAGATCGGAAGAGTCGTCTTGAACCAGTGTTTACGATATTTTCCCCACATTACCATCGGATTGCAGAATTTGTCAGTATACTGGTTGACTATGCTGTCCAGTTCTGTCTGAATCATCGCAGATGTTCCAACTATCATATACTCTTCAAGGAAGACACTTTTGCACTCGGCTGCAACCTTCTCTGTGAGAGTCTCATATTCATGAAGGAAAGCCTTCAGATCATCTGAATATGGTATATCGCAAGAGTTGATTCCGCCTTTTATATTGTTCACAATGACATTTACTGCAATGCAATCGTATTGAAACAGCTTGCCATTCTCCGGAAGAATATAGAATTCCTCTGATTGCGTTGCGGCTTTTCCTATGCACCAGCACAGAAGAGCATTGAATTTTACTCCTGCTTTTCTACTGACCTTGATCAGATTGCTCACATCAAAGGTCTTGGTCAATGTCACCATAGGCATAGGAGAACTCATCCAAAGTTCAAATGCCTCTGCTCTATTTGTATCTTGTGGGTTTACTTCAGTTTTCATGCAACAAAATTACATAAAATTCCATTTCGACCGTACACCCATTCTAATGTCAGCTCTGACAATTTGATCTGATCAGGTCACCAAGCTTTACATTTGGGTTACGATAGCGGACATTACGGTTCGGCTCTTCTGGTTCAGGTGGGGTAGGGATGATGGAAATTGCCTTTTGCGGACAATTGTGCACACAAGCAAGACACCATTGACCAAGGACCATGAACCATGAGGACAAATTGACGCACAGACACCACATCCTATGCATGCGTCAGTCCGATACTATGTTGCAGAATTATCCTATTCTCCTCGATACCTAGGCGATATTGTCAAGAAAGTAACAGGAAGTACAGCAATAGCTTACATCCACTCCTTCGTAGTCGAAAAAAGTAAAAGCATGATGATGCAAGGGAATAATATAAGTGAAACTGCGAATCTTTTAGGATTTGAATACGTGCATCACTTCAGCCGTATCTTTAAAAAGATTACGGGAATAACACCATCAGAATTTATAAATAGGTGATCATTAGTGTCCGGTAAAAATTTATAAAAGTTCTTTGAAAATATTGAATGTTAGGTAGTTACAGAGGTTTTTGGAGCGCGCCGATTTGAAATTATCTTTGCCAGACTAACGTAGAATGGCATATG
>SUYV01000020.1:0-3319 GCA_015060255.1 Bacteroidales bacterium
TCGGGTGTCCTGATGGCGCATTGGGTGGAAGCGTGCAGCGGAATGTGCAGGTCTTCCTTCATGTTGCCTATGCCGTTGCGGGCCATCTCCACAATGGCAAGGTCCTGCACGATGATGGCGTCGGCACCGGCTTCCTGCACGGCGAGCATCTGTCTGTATGCGGCTTCCAGCTCATCATCGTATAGAATAGTGTTCAGGGTCACGAATATCCTGACTCCGAACCGGTGCGCGTACTCGCAGAGCCTCCTGATGTCATCCACCTGGTTGCCTGCAGCCTGACGTGCACCGAACTGCGGACCGGCGATATACACAGCATCGGCACCGCAGTCTATTGCTGCGATGCCGATCTGGTAATCTCTTGCCGGAGCAAGCAGTTCAAGCTGTTTCATCATTATTTGATGCTTTCAAGCATCTGCTTTGCTGTAGGACCGAACTTAGGGTCGCTGAGGATAGCCTGATAGTACTCCTTAGCCTTTGCATTGTCACCCATGATCTGAGCTGTAGCTGCGATAGTGTACTTCATCTGAGCTGCATCCTTGGCGTTTGGAGAAAGCTCGAGGTACTTCTCAAGGTACTGGATAGCCTCTTCGTTCTTCTTGAGGGCAGAAGCTGCTGTACCTGCAACCTTCATGGCTGTAGCGTTCTCAAGATACTCGTTTGACTTGAGGGCGTAGCTGATAGCCTCGTCATATTTCTTTGTCTTGAGGACTGCTGCCGCCTTCTTCACGAAAAGGTTTGAGAGCTGCTTGAATGCGTTCTTGTCCTGACCGTTCTCTGCTGCTACGAGATATGCCTTCTCTGCATCCTCGGTGTTGCCTGTAGCACCATATGCCATTCCGAGACGAAGAGCTGCCATTGCATTTGTAGGGTCAGCTGCCATGATCTGATTGTAAACCTCGATTGCGCCAGCAAAGTTCTTGCTGTTGATCATGTCGTTACCCTTTGCCATGAGAGTCTGTCCGATAAGGGTCTTTGCCTCTTCTGCCTCGCCTGTGTTTCCGAAAAGTTCAGCTGTTTCGATGGTCTTGTTGAGCTGCTCGAGAGCTGCATCAAACTGCTCGGCCTTGATGAGGTCCTTAGCGATTGAACCCATGAGTACAGGAATGGTGTTCTTGCAGTTTTCTGCAATCTGTGCACCCTCTTCTCCGAGAGCCTCAGCTGCTGTGAGTGCTGACTGGAAATATCCGAGAGCTGCTTCCTTGTTGCCCATTTCGAGCTCCATAGCACCATTGTTGTACACTTCAGTCACAGAGTTGATGTCCTGTGCGGACATGATTCCTGCAGCCATCATTACTGCTGCGATAGAAAGAAAAATCTTCTTCATAGTGTTATTTATTTTGTTCAACATAATTATCCTTGAGGTAGTAAACACGCAAAAATAGTAAAAAATATCGTATTTTTGCAGTCACACATCAGAATTGTTAATGAAAAACGGATTTATCAGGTTAGCGGCTTTAGCATCAAGCCTTGTATTATCAATTACTGTGCCAGCGCAGGATCTCCCCGTCCTTCCGGCTGATGCAGCGATCAGGCATGCAGTCCTTCCCAACGGGTTGAACTGCTATGTGGCAGCAAATCCATCTGTCAAGGGTTTTGCTGATTATGCCATTGTCTCCAAGGAGCAGGGAGGACCTGTAGTATATCTCCGGGATGAGCTTACCGCTGATGAGAAGCAGACGGATTCCACTCTGCTCTGCCTGATGAAGAAGGTGGAGGAATCTGGCAAGCCTGCCGCATATGCCGTCATGGCAAGTGGTGACCTTAATGCAGATGATGTCATCAGGAAGCTTCGTTACATGTCCTATATGATTCCTTCCGGGGATTCTCCAGAAAAGACCGGATATGTTCAGGGAAGCCTGACTCCGGTAGCCTTCAAGGTTGTGGATGATACGTATAAAGGAATATCGTCGATATACGCAGAATGGGCTTCTCCGCGTACGCCGGAACATCTGATGAATACGGTTCAGACTGCTGTATATGACAAGGCCGTCTATGAGTTCGGGGAAGTTGCATGTGGAAGGATAAGGGCAGGACTTGCAGCACAGGATATTCCGGTTGCGGATGTGCGTTTCGCTCACCGAGGCAGTCTGGAAGGAAGAAATGATGAGAGGTTCAGGATAACGGTGGCTGTAGATACGTCTGCTGCGGAACAGGCCGTTGCGACAATAAAGGAAGTTCTTGCAAGGATTGATTTGGAAGGAGCATCCGCGACTGAACTGCGTCTTGCGGAAGACAGTTATTTTACATTCCTGTCTGAAAAGATGGCGGGCAGCGAAAGGACAAATGAAGCATATGTCAGAAGATGCATCGCCGCTTATCTATATAATGGTTCCCTGTCTTCGGTGAAGGACAGGCTTGCCTTCCATAAGTCCAAGTTCATTCCGGATCAGGCCCGTGAGTCTCTGTTTGCCGGAGTGGCGTCAGCACTGATAGATGTGGATGCAAAGGCTTCGGAAGGAGAAAAGATGTTCATGAGCCTGTCGGATACACTGGCTTTCCCGGATCTGTATCCTAAGGTAAAGGTCTCATCAGACAAAAAGGATCCGATTTCCGGAGGAAGGGTGTGGACTTTCTCGAACGGTTTCAGGGTCGTTTACAGGAAGATGCCTTCGGATGGAGTGATGTACTATTCTCTGGCCATGAACGGGGGATACGGAAGCGTCAGGTCTCTTTCCAAAGGAGAAGGTGCCTTCATGTCGGATTACCTCGACCAGTGTTATGTTTCAGGAATCAAGTACCGCAGCTTCAAGGACATGCTTTGTCTGGCAGGCATAACCATGGAAGATCAGGTCAACCTGTCCAATATAATAATCAGCGGACAGGTAGCTGACGGGAATCTGTCTTTGCTGCTCAAGTCTCTGCTTGCCGTGACATATGAGCGCACTGCAGACACTGCTGCAGTATCATATTATAACCGCAGCGAGGCTCTGCGTCTGAAACGTGCCAGTGGCAGCGTGCGGGATATGGGCGCGGTCATAGACAGCCTGATCTGTCCTGACTATAGATACTCTCCTTACAAGTCTGCCGGACATCTCCATGATGATACTTTTGAGAAGGCTGCCGCTCTTTTCGACGAAATGAGTGAAAAGATGAACGATGGCGTTCTTGTGCTGGTCGGTGACATGGATGAGAGCAAGGTAAGGAAGGTACTGGCCAGGTATGTCGGAGGATTCAAGACCCGCGAAATCGCTTTCAGCAGGACCAATGTGCAGTACCAGCCTGTTTCCGGATGCATGACATATAATGTCAAGGGCAACAGGGATGCGGTCGTGGTGGCTATGTCGGCACGCCTTCCTATGACTTCGGAGAACTATATGGC
>SUYV01000020.1:3419-38565 GCA_015060255.1 Bacteroidales bacterium
TCAGCAGGACCAATGTGCAGTACCAGCCTGTTTCCGGATGCATGACATATAATGTCAAGGGCAACAGGGATGCGGTCGTGGTGGCTATGTCGGCACGCCTTCCTATGACTTCGGAGAACTATATGGCAGCAGATATTGCAGCAATGTATCTCAAGCATATGATGAGACGGGAAATGGACTCTCTTGCAGGTACTGTGGAGGTCTCCCACTCACGCCGTATCTATCCTGAGGACAGGTTCAGCGTACTCTTGGTGGTGGAAGGCAATGCTCCTGCACACGAGCTCCTGCGTGATGTGAGGCGTGTGTTGATGAAAGCCGGTCAGGAACAGCCGGACAATGCATTCATGTCGGCAGCCAAGGCATACTGCAAGAACATATATGATATAGATTTGAAGGATCCGTCCTACTGGCTGCATGCAATAGCGATGAGATACCTTGACGGCAAGGATTTCACTACGGGAGGTGCTTCGAAGATCGATGCTGTGACATCGGCAAAGGTATGCGATATCCTGGCATCTCTCGGTCAGGGAAGCAAGGTCGAATATGTAATCAACAAAAGATAGATATGTATCACGGAACTATAATCCAGATTGACGACTGCCTCGTTTCAGAGGAGATTTTCACCGAATACTTCGCATGTGACTACGAGAAGTGCAAGGGATGCTGCTGCGTCATCGGCGACAGCGGAGCCCCTATGGAGGAGTGCGAGGCTGAGGCCATAGAGAAGAACTACCATATATTTTCTCCGATCATGTCGGAGGAAGGCCGTGCGGCTGTTGCTGCAAAGGGATTCTATGAGATAGACATGGACGGGGATATGGTCACGCCTCTGGTGCCTGGAAGCGAGGAGTGTGCGTACACGCTTTTCGATGAGGAAGGAAACTGCTTCTGCTCGATGGAGCGCTGCTGGTTCCAGGGCAAGGGAGACTTCCGCAAGCCTATATCATGCTGGCTCTACCCGATCCGCATAACCCAGCTCAGCAATGGGACCAGGGCTCTGAACCTGCATCGCTGGCACATCTGTCAGGATGCATTTGCCAAGGGTAAAAAGGAAAAGGTCCGCGTATATCAGTTTTTACGCGAACCTATAGAACGTTATTTCGGCGAGGAATTCTATGCGGCACTTGAAGAGGCTGCAAAGATGTTCGAGGACAAGTCCTTATAGTTGGCTGATATGGTAGGAGAGACCGCTTGAGACTCTCATCACGTCTTTGCGGAGGCCTTCCATGGTGCAGGTGTTTCCGGTTCTCGTGATGACAAGTCTGTCTTCGTTCATCTTCATCAGCCTGCCTGTGATGCGTCTGAATCGGAATGACATGGTCTCAGGGCTTTCGCTTTCCAGAGCATAGCCTCTTCCTTCCATATATCTGATGACTTCGTCACGGATGTCCGGCAGATTCCTGTCTATCTCCATGTCACGTGTGATGAATCCGAGCTTAGGATATACAGCAGCCACGATGGCAAAGAATATGGCAATCTTCCAGATGGCGTTCCAGCCGCCTTCGAATATTTCGTTGATGTTGCCGGAAGCAAGTCCTGTCGCCACAAGCACCAGGACGATGACGGTAGTCCAGAATGAAAAGTAAAAAAAGTATTTTACTGACCTGATAAAATATTTCATAGCATATAATTTGTTCGGTCTGCGACATGCAGGCATGACAAATATAGTAAAAATCTGATATTTTGCTATATTTGCGGAACATTGGGAATAATAACAATCCAAATCAGAGAAACAATGAATGAGCAGATGTTGAAAAAGGTTATGTATGCTCTTATCGCGGCGGTGGTAGTGCTGGCCGGAGTCCTTGCGTACATATGGTATCAGAAAACTTCGCTGGTAAATGACCTTACGGTGGAAAAGGAGGAACTTACCTCTCAGATGATTGCCCTTCAGAATGATTATGAGACACTCTCGTCAGAGTATGACGACATAAATCTTCAGCTTGATTCGTCACGTATCGAGGTGCAGCTTCTCATAGAGAAGATCAAGAAGACTGAGGCTACGAACAGAAGCAAGATCCGTCAGTATGAGAAGGAGCTCGGTACACTCCGAAGCATCATGAGGAACTATGTGGTACAGATCGACTCCCTGAACAAGCTCAACAAGAAGCTGACTGCTGATGCGGCAGAGGCTCGTCGTCAGGCTGCTGAAAGCAAGAAGGTTTCAGAGGAGCTCAGCAAGACTGTGGCAAATCTTACAGTACAGGTAGAGGCCGGCTCACAGCTCAAGGCATATGGACTCAAGACAGAGGCATACAATGCTTCTGACAAGGTTACGGACAGGAGCAGCAGGGTTACTTATCTGCTCACTTCGCTCAGTCTTGGCGAGAATGATCTTGCGGAGAGGGGCCCTGTAACGGTATATGTCCGTGTCAAGGATCCTGACGGAGTGCTCCTTGTGAATGACACACAGAAGACCTTCGAATATAACGGCGAGACCTTGATATGCTCGGCTTCGCGTGAAGTAGACTATCAGGGAAGTGCAGTTGAAATGGGTATCTATCTCAATGGCATCACAGGATATGTGAAGGGTGTATACTCTATAGAGGTATATACCGCCAAGTCGCTCCTCGGAACTACCGAACTCATACTCCGATAAGTTGTGATATATGTCCACATACCTTTCTGCAGGAGTTTCTGCACTTATTGCGACTTTTATTCGGAAGTCGCCGCGAGATGCAGCAGAAACGACGAGGAGAGGTTCGGACAATATTCTGAAGCACTGTCGCGTGAAATAAGTTTGCGTGCAGACGAAATAACTGCGGACGATAATACATTATATATAGGTGGCGGCACCCCATCGGTGCTGCCCCTTTCTGTATTCGGACGTCTCGTATCCGTTCTTGAAGAAGCCGGACACGGAGGGCCTTATGATGAATTTACCGTCGAGGTCAATCCGGAGGATATAGTCGAGAAGGGGGAAGGATATGTTGAAGGACTCCTCGATCTGGGAGTCAACAGGATAAGCATGGGCGTACAGTCTTTTGATGACGACATCTTGAGATGGATGAACCGTCGTCATGATGCCGGGACAGCCATTAAGGCTTATGCCATCCTCGAGAATGCCGGGGTCAGGAACATCAGCATAGATCTTATCTTCGGTCTTCCTCAGCTTTCCGACACTCAGTGGACCGACACTTTGAAGAAGGCGCTGGAGGTTTCATCCAGAGGTGACAGACCTCAGCACATATCCTCCTATCAGCTGTCCGTGGAGCCGGGCAGCGCCTTGAACATGATGGTGGAGAAAGGAATGTGGGAGGAAGCTTCGGACGATCTTTGCGAACACCAGTACCATATCCTTTGTGAGGAGCTGCGCAAGGCCGGATATGCACATTATGAGATTTCCAATTTCGCACTTCCGGGTTTTGAGGCAAGGCATAACAGCGCCTATTGGCATCATAAGCCATATGCAGGCTTCGGGCCAGGTGCCCACAGCTTCATTTTCCCAAATGTCCGTCAATGGAATGAACCGGACCTTCAGGCATATCTCAAGGCCGGGCGGAATGGAGATTTCAGCTTGGTGCAGGGGCGTGAAACCTTGAATGAGGAACAGCTGATGATGGAGAGGGTGATGCTTGGACTGAGGACTTCCGCAGGTCTGGAAGGCGGGGTGCTTGAACGATGCTGTGATGCTTCAGGACTGGACAGGGCACTGTCTGATGGTAGCCTTGTGTGTACTGAGAATGGACGCGTGCGTATTCCTGAGGACAGATTCTTCATATCCGATGCAATAATAACCGAACTGATATAATCCTAAAGGCATATGACAAATATCTATGCAGAACGAATCAATGCCCTCAGAGGGCTGATGTCAAGAAACGGCTGGGATGCCGTAGTTATCAGCGGCAGCGATCCGCATGCCAGCGAATATCCTGCTCCCAGATGGAAGCAGGTGGAGTGGCTCACCGGATTTACCGGAGAGGCAGGCGACGTGGTCGTGACTGATGATCATGTGGGCCTTTGGACAGACTCACGCTATTTCATACAGGCCTTGGAACAACTTCAGGGCACGGGAGGCGAACTGCATAAGACCAGGGTGCCAGATGCTGTGGGAATTCCTCAGTGGCTGGCTGAAAGAGCGCGTGTCGTTGCGGTTGACGGCTTGTGCCAGAGTGTCAGTGCGGTGGCTGAACTTAAGGACGCATTGGGAGATGACGGTCTTGTGGTAGATGTCCCCGACCTTCTCGAGGAGATATGGGAAGACAGGCCGTCCGTACCGGTAAGTCCTGTAACGACTCTTGATGTGGAGTGCTTCGGAGGCGTGCCTCGTGTTGAGAAATTGTCATGGCTTCGCAAATGGATGCTTCTGCAGGGTTATGATAAGGTGCTTCTTTCGTCTCTGGATGAGATCGCGTGGATCCTGAATGTCAGAGGTGCGGACATAGAATACAACCCTCTTGTCATTTCATATCTCCTGGTTTCTCAGGATTATGTCAAGTGGTTTGTGAGGAAGTCTGCGTCATACGGGGATGTGGATCCGGATACGGCAGACAGTTTCACTGAACTTCAGTTTGACGGTGTGTCTGTAGAGGATTATGACGCAGTCTATATGGGACTTGCGGATTTCGGTGGAGAGGATAGTGCCGGCACTATCTTCGTCGACCCGTCTACATTGAACTGTCACGTAGCAGACTATCTGGAGACCGTGTTCACACGTCAGGGAATCGTACGTGGAGTTTCGCCTGTCATTCTGGAAAAATCTGTAAAGTCACCATCGGAGATAGCACATCTTCGCCAGACATTCATAGATGACGGAGTAGCCATGGAATGCTTTCTGCACTGGCTGGATGAAGAAGTGGCGACCGGAAGGGAAGTGACCGAATGGGATGCCTCAGAAAAACTTACTGAATTCCGCTCCGAGATACCGGGATACAGAGGCAACAGCTTTGAGAATATTTCCGCATACGGCCCTTCGGGAGCACTGCCGCATTATTCTACTCCACGCGAAGGTTCAGCCGTCATCCGTTCTTGTGGACTATATCTTGTGGATTCCGGCGGACAGTACCTCACCGGTACCACTGATATAACCAGGACCGTTCCGATGGGTGAATGCACGCAGCTCGAGAAGGAAGACTATACCCTGGTTCTTAAAGGTATGATCTACTTGTCCATGGCAGTCTTTCCACGAGGAACGGCAGGCTGCCAGATAGATGCTCTCGCAAGGATGCCGCTATGGAAAGGCCGTCGCAACTTCGGTCACGGCACCGGCCATGGTATAGGTTATTATCTATGCGTGCATGAGGGGCCGCAGTCCATCAGATACCAGTATAATCCTCAGCCTCTCCTGCCGGGTATGGTTACATCAAACGAACCGGGTCTTTACAGGGAAGGAATGCATGGAATACGGCATGAGAACATTGTTCTCTGCAAGGAAGCGGGGATGTCGGAATTCGGAGAATGGCTGGAATTCGAGACCCTTACCTGCTGTCACATAGACACTTCGGCTGTGATTCCTGAACTGTTAGGTCCTGAGGCTCTTGCATGGTTGAATGCCTATAACGACCATGTCTACCGGACCCTTGCCCCTCTTCTCCCTCCGAGAACCGCAGCCTGGTTGAGAGACAGGACAATGGCTATATGATACAAAAAAGAAGGTGACCGGTCAGGTCACCTTCTTTTGTATGTCATATGTCATGTTATGCAATAACGCTGCCTGGGATGATGCCGTTTGCAACGAGGTATGCTACTACTGCTGTTACAGTGAGACATACGAAGATGAGGGTTGCAAATGCCTTTCCGATGATCTCGAGTCTCTTCTCCCAAACCTTGTTGCTCCATCCGATGGTCTGGAGTGCGCTCCAGAATCCGTGAGTGAGGTGGAACCAGAGAGCTGCGAACCAAGCGATGTAGATGATCACCATCCAGATGCTTCCGAATGTCTGCTCGAGGAGGAAGTATGACTTCTCAGGCGCAACGTGCTCGCCCTTGAACCACTCTACGAACTGCATCTCAGCCCAGAAGTGAGTGAGGTGGAATGCGATCACTCCGAGAACGATTGCTCCGAGGACGAACATGTTCTTCGATGCCCAAGACTCTGCCTTGCCCTTGTGAGGAACAGCATAGCGCTGAGGACCACGTGCCTTGTAGTTTCCGTAAGTGAGGATTGCAGCGTAAACGATGTGTACGGCAAATCCAAGCGCGAGGATCGGAACCATGATGTCGATGACAGGTGTCGCCATGAACCAGCATCCGCTTGCGAACCAGCCTTCACCTGCAGGTGCGCCCCAAGTACCCCTGAATGCGTCGATTACTGAGAAGAAGTTGATTGTAGTGTGGAGAAGCAGGAAGAGGATAAGGAAAAGTCCACTTATACTCATGATAAGCTTCTTGGTAATTGAAGAAAGTGCCATGATAGTTTATAATCTTTTATAGTTAATATTCAGTCAGAATATGCTGTAATGCCTTGCAAAGATATATTCTTTCTTGGAAGTTTCATAATAATTCGATACTTTTGTTTACTGGATTTTTGAAACAAACCTGATTATGGGAACATACAGACGAGTTCTTTTGAAATTGAGCGGCGAGAGCCTTGGAGGCCCAGCCGGTAAAGGTATTGATGAGACTTGGCTTGCCGCATATGCGGAAGAAGTCGCACAGGCAGTAAAGAATGGCCTTCAGGTAGCCATAGTTATTGGTGGAGGCAACATCTTCAGAGGTCTTCAGGGCGTAGGAAAAGGCTTTGACAGGGTCAACGGCGACAAGATGGGAATGCTGGCGACAGTGATCAACTCCCTCGGTCTGGCTATGGCCATCCGTTCGGCAGGAGTCGAGGCTGAGGTGTTCACGGCAACTCCTATGATGCCTGTGGCAAGATATTATATGAGGGACGATGCAGTTGCTGTCATGGAGCGCGGCGGTGTCGCACTCATAGCAGGCGGCACGGGCAACCCATATTTCACGACAGACTCGGGTGCTGCTCTCCGTGCATTGGAGATCGGTGCTGACGCCCTCCTCAAGGGAACAAGGGTGGACGGGGTCTACACTGCAGATCCGGAGAAGGATCCGACAGCGGTGAAGTATGACGAGCTCACTTTCGACAAGGCGATTGAGGACCGCCTGAAGGTGATGGACCAGACAGCGTTCGCGCTCTGCCGCGAGGGCAACATGCCTATCATCGTCTTCGATATGAACCAGAAGGGCAACCTCACCAATCTCGTTAAAGGCGAGAAGGTCGGTACTTTGGTACATGTATAACCCTCTGTCATCCCGAGCTAGTCGAGGGATCTATAAGAAAACAAATAAAACTACAATATTATGATTACAAGAGCTAAAGAAATTCTGGCAGCTGCTAAGGACAAGATGTCTCACGCTGTCACTCACCTCGATGAGGAACTCAAGACATACCGTGCCGGCAAGGCAAATCCTATGGTGTTCAACAATGTGATGGTTGACTACTACGGTAGCCCTACACCTATCCCACAGGTTGCTTCTGTCACTACTCCGGATGCAAAGACCCTCATGCTCCAGCCATGGGAGAAGAAGATGATCGCTGCGATCGAGAAGGCTATCCTCGATGCAAATATCGGTCTCACTCCGTCTAATAACGGTGAGAGCATCCGCTGTACAGTTCCGCCTCTTACAGAGGACCGTCGTAAGGAACTCATCAAGAAGGCAAAGGCTGCAGGCGAGAATGCAAAGGTAAGCGTACGTAATGCGCGTCGTGACGCTATCGAGAACCTTAAGAAGGCAAACAAGGATGGTATGCCTGAGGATCTCCAGAAGGAGTACGAACAGCTCGTGCAGAAGGAGACAGACGCTTTCTCAAAGAAGATTGACGAGCTCGTAGCGGCAAAGGAGAAAGACATGATGACAGTTTAGTTGTCATTTATTTGTCATTTCGAGCTTGTCGGAAAATCTAATTCACTATATTTGTATCCAGTTATGGGAACTTATCGATTTAGCAGCTTCGGTTTTTATTTTTTCTATTTCCAGAAAAGGTGATAGACCGGGCGTTGCGTATCGATTGATATAGAAACTTATCATGCTGTCCGGTGCAATCGCCGGACAGTATTATTTTTTGTTTATATGAGCAGAGTAGCGATTCAAGGTGTCAAGGGATGCTTTCATGAGCAGGCGGCGAGACTTTTTTATGAAGAGCACGGACAGACCGTGCCGGATATAGTCGAATGCCTGACATTCGATGACCTGTACAGGAGTATGAATGATGGTGTGGCTGATGCCGCCGTCATGGCGATAGAGAATACGGTGTCCGGAGGACTTCTTCCGAACTTCGAACTTCTGCGCAAGTACGATCGTCAGATCAAGGGAGAAGTGTTCCTACGCATCCAGCAGAACCTCATGGCCCTGCCGGGCCAGAGCATTGAGGACATCAAGGAGGTGCGTACGCATTATATGGCCATAAACCAGACCCGTGAGTTCTTCAAGGACTATCCCTGGATAAGGCTTGTGGAGTCTGAGGATACGGCAAAAAGCGCCGCAGATGTGGCTGGAGACGGCCTCATGGGCGTCGGTGCTGTCGCTTCGGTTCTCGCAGCGGATCTTTATGGACTTGACATACTCGCCGAGAGTATAGAGACATATAAGCAGAATTTCACGAGATTCCTGATCCTGGACGATGCCCTCCAGGTGGACAAGGCAAAGATAAACAAGTCTTCGATGTGCTTCACCCTGTCGCACACTCCGGGCTCTCTGGCCCACGTGCTGACCATCCTCTCGTTCTACGGAATGAACCTGACGAGGATCCAGTCCCTCCCGATCCCGGGACAGGAGTGGCAGTACTTCTTCTATGTGGACATAAAGTTCGACGACTATGTACGCTATGAGCAGGCTCTTTCGGCAGTGAGGCCGTTGATGGAAGATTTAAGGATTTTAGGAGAATATACATCGGCAATATGATAATCAGTCCAGCACACAGGACCGAGTCGGTCCAGGAATATTACTTCTCTCGCAAGCTCAAGGAGATAGCTTCAATGAATGCTGCACGCGAGGCTGCAGGCGAGGAGCCGGTCATCAATCTGGGCATAGGCTCGCCGGACGGGATGCCGCCGCAGGAGGCCGTCGGCGCACTCTGCGCCTCTGCCCTCCAGCCCGGTAGCCACGCATACCAGAGCTATGTCGGCCTGCCTGAACTGCGTCACGCTTTCGCCGACTGGTATGCCCGCTGGTATGGAGTCCAGCTTGATCCGAAGACAGAAATACAGCCTCTGGTGGGCTCCAAGGAAGCCATATTGCTGATTTCACTGGCTTTTTTGAACAAGGGAGACAAGGTCCTGGTGCCGGATCCGGGTTATCCGACATACTCGTCGGCGTCCAGTCTGGTCGAGGCGGAGATCGTGACATATGACCTGTGCGAAGAAAACGGCTGGCAGCCGGATTTCGATACGCTGGAGCAGATGGACCTGAGCGGTGTCAAGATCATGTGGACCAACTATCCGAACATGCCGACAGGTGCTCCGGCGTCGGAAGATCTGTATGCCAGACTGGTGGATTTCGGCAGAAGACATGGCATCATGATATGTAATGACAATCCATACAGCTTCATACTCAACGACAATCCGCTGTCCATCCTCGCTCAGCCGGGCGCCAGGGACTGCTGCCTCGAGCTGAATTCGCTCAGCAAGGCGCACAACATGGCCGGCTGGCGCATCGGAATGGTCGCAGCTGAGGCGGACGTGATCGCCCAGATCCTCAAGGTGAAGAGCCAGATGGATTCTGGAATGTTCAAGCCGCTCCAGCTTGCTGCCGTCGAGGCCTTGAAGCAGGGACCAGAATGGTTTGCCGAGCTCAACGCCGAATATGCCCGCCGACGCGTACTGGCCGGCGAGATCTTCGACCTGCTTGGCGTGAAGTACGACAGCAGTTCATCAGGAATGTTCCTCTGGGGCAAGGTTGCCGTCAAGTCGGACGAAGCCGGGATATCTCCAGGACAGCAGCTGTCCGATAAGATACTGTACGAAGCAGGGGTCTTCATCACGCCGGGCTTCATTTTCGGCCGGAATGGCGAAAACTACATCCGCATCTCTCTCTGCGCCAAGCCTGAAGTGCTGAAGAAGGCAGCGGATAGAATAAAGTCAATTTTATAGATATGAAGGTAGGAGTCATAGGATTGGGACTTATAGGCGGATCCATGGCCATCGACCTCAAGCGCAAGGGCTTTGCGCAGGAGGTCCTCGGCGTCGAGGCGGAGCCGCTGAATGCCGCCGCCGCTCAGAAGATCGGTCTGGCCGACAGGGTGGTGCCGCTGCAGGAATGCGTTGAGGAGAGTGATCTGATCATCCTTGCAGTGCCTGTGGGCGCAGCAGTGAAGGTGCTTCCGGAGATTCTTGATATATTTGCATCGCAGAATGCTGCAGAGAAGATCGTCATCGACGTATGTTCGACAAAGGAACATCTGTCACGTGCGGTGAAATACCATAAGGCGAGGAAGCAGTATGTGGCCACGCATCCTATGGCCGGAACCGAGTACAGCGGCCCGTGGGCTGCCATGCCGGGCCTTTTCGACGGACACGCCTGCATCATCTGTGATGCAGAGGAATCATCACCGAAGGCCGTGCAGACCGTGGAGCAGCTGTACGATACGCTGAACATGAGGACCATATATATGAATTCCTCCAACCATGATGTCCACACGGCATATGTGTCCCACATATCCCATGTTACATCTTTTGCCCTTGCGCTTACCGTGCTGGACAAGGAGAAGGACGAGAAGCATATCTTCGACCTGGCGTCGGGAGGTTTTTCCTCGACGGTCCGCCTGGCGAAGAGCAGTCCGGACATGTGGATTCCGATCCTGACACAGAACAGGGACAACGTCCTTCAGGTGATGGATACATATATAGATAAGATGAATGCATTCAGAAAGGCTATAGCGGAAGGTGACGAAGACGCTGTCCGCACCCTGATTGAAGACGCAAACCGTATAAGGAGAATTATAAGATAACGAATAACTATGGCAACTATCAGATTGGACCTTGTTCCTTTGTATGAGTGGGGAATGTTCACCGAACCGAGACCGAGCGTGATTGCAGGACCGTGCAGTGCGGAGTCCGAGGAGCAGGTAATGGAGACAGCAAAGGGTCTCAGAGATATGGGAATCAATGTTTATAGAGCGGGCATATGGAAGCCGAGGACTCATCCCGGATGCTTTGAGGGCGCCGGTTCCGAGGGCCTCCGCTGGATGCAGAAGGCAAAGAAGGAGTATGGCCTGAAGATCGCGACAGAAGTTGCGAGCGAGAAGCATGTGTTCGAATGCCTGAAGTTCGGAGTGGACCTTGTGTGGATCGGAGCCAGGACCACATCCAATCCGTTCCTCGTGCAGGAGATTGCAGATGCTCTCAAGGATACCGATATTCCGGTATTGGTCAAGAATCCGGCAAATCCGGACCTCGACCTGTGGATCGGAGCTCTTGAGCGCCTGAACCGTGCCGGCATCAGGAAACTCGGCATCATCCATAGAGGTTTCTCTACATTCGACAAGATCCAGTATCGTAACGACCCTCAGTGGCAGGTGGCCATAGAGCTTCGCAACCGCTTCCCTGAACTTCCGTTCTTCGTGGATCCGAGCCATATGGCAGGATGCAAGGACTATATCCGCGAGATCAGCCAGAGGTCTCTCGATCTCGGATTCGAAGGTCTGATGATAGAGTCGCATTGTAATCCGTCTGTCGCTCTCAGTGACGCCAAGCAGCAGCTTACACCTGCAGAGCTCAGTGACCTGCTTTACAAGCAGATCACAGTAAAGGACAAGGATTCGGACTCTCCTGTATGGAAGGAGAACATCGACCAGCTCCGTGCAAAGATCGATATCATAGACGAGAACATCCTCTATGCCCTCGGCTCGCGAATGAAGATCAGCCGCAAGATCGGCGAATTCAAGAGAGACAGCAACATAGCCATCCTCCAGACATCACGCTGGGACGCGGTGCTGGCCAAAGTGATAGAGAAGGGTGCAGAATACGGCTTGACCGAGGATTTCATAAAGGCAGTCTTCAATGCCATCCACGAAGCCTCTGTTGAGATTCAGAATGAAGTTATTTCAGGTAAGACTTCAGTACGGAAGTAAATGCGTCCTGGTCTTCCTGACAGAGGAAGCCGGTCTTGATAGGAGCGTAGAAAAGCCTGCGTTTCAATGATTCAGGGACTGCCTTGGAGTCACGTACTCTCTGGCAGTCTTTTTCTGTTGTCATGACAACAGATGTAGGGAAGGCGTCGGCGGCATCCCTGATGGACAGGATGTCAGAGCGTGTGAACTTATGATGGTCAGGGAAGTTGAAATGCTTGACTATCTTGTATGTACTGCTGAGGAACCTTGCCAGAGGTGCGTCGTTGGCAATACCTGTGAACAGGATAAGCCTCTGCGCATAAAGATAACGTGGATCTCCTTCCGAGAAGATTGCCTGAGATGTATCATATGTTATGGTGGTGAAGAACAGGTGCTTCGGATTGCCGAGTGCCTCGCTCCATTTGCTTCTTTCCCATGCATCCAGATATTTAGGACATTTCGATACTATCACGATGTCAGCCGCCTTGATCCTTTCGGGCAGGTCGCGCAGCTTTCCCAGAGGCATGAGATGGTCCTTGAATACAGGCCTGTTGTAGTCTACGAGGACAATGTTCAGACCGGCCTTCACAGCGCGATGCTGGAAAGCGTCGTCCAGGAGGATGAGGTCGGCCTTAGGCATATCCTTGTGAATGCATCTTCTTCCTTTCTTTGAAGTCTTTACGGACTCAGGGTCTGTCAGGAAGCTACATCCTTCCTTGCGTGATTTGTCCACGGCTACCGTCACCATAGGGAACTTCTTCTTTATCTGAAGCGGCTCGTCTCCATAGTCCAGTGCTCTGCCGTCCGCTACGACCTGCTGGAATCCCTTGGTCTTGCGCTTGTAACCTCTTGAAAGCACTGCAATGTTCTTTCCATACCAATCCTCATCCTTCAGGAGGGTCCTGAGGATCATCTCGGTGTGCGGCGTCTTGCCTGTGCCGCCTACGGTGATGTTGCCGATGCAGATGGACGGAACCTCAGGAGTGTATGTCTTCCTGAGTCCCGTATTATAAAGCATATGTCTGATCTTGAGCGTCAGCCAATATGGAAAAAGCAGTATCTTGTCAATCATAGTCTTCAATTGTCATTTCGAGTTTATCGGGAAATCTAAACGTTATAAACGTTCACGGCATCCGGGGCCTCGTTGCCGCCCCATCTTTCTGCGATATGGTCCAGCGTCGCATACAGCTCCTGCGGGTCATTGAGCGTCACGAGCTTCAGCCTTGTCTCCTTGAAGTCGGGGAGACCCTTGAAATAGCATGACAGGTGGCGTCTCATCTCAAGTATGCCGACCCTGTCTCCCTTGATCTCAATGGATTTTGCCAGATGGCGCTTTGCAAGAGCGACTCTGTCGATGACGCTCATCTGCGGCAGCAGCTCGCCAGTCTGGAGGTAGTGCCTTATCTCCTTGAATATCCATGGGTGGCCATATGTCGCACGTCCTATCATGATGCCGTCCACGCCGTATCTGTCGAAATATTCCTTCGCCTTCTGAGGAGAATTGATGTCTCCGTTACCGATTATGGGAATATGCATCCTGGGATTTTCCTTCACCTTGCCGATCAGAGTCCAGTCAGCCTCCCCGGTGTACATCTGACAGCGTGTGCGGCCGTGTATGGTCAGGGCCTGTATGCCCACATCCTGCAGCCTCTCGGCCAGCTCTACGATGATCTTCGAGTCCTCGTCCCAGCCCAGGCGCGTCTTTACTGTCACAGGGAGCTTCACGGCTTCCACGACCTGACGGGTGATCTCCACCATCTTGTCCGGCTCGCGCATCATTCCGGAGCCGGCTCCACGGCGTGCGATCTTGTTCACCGGGCAGCCGAAGTTGATGTCCACCAGGTCGGCGCCGTGGCCTCCGGCGATCTCTGCCGCACGCTCTGCCATGACGGCCGCGTCGACCATCGCCTCCGGTATGTTGCCATAGATCTGGATGCCTATAGGCGCCTCATAGTCATATGTCACGAGCTTCTCAAGCGATTTGCGCGCATCGCGGATGAGTCCGTCTGACGATATGAACTCCGTATACATCATGTCCGCCCCGAACTCCTTGCATATGAATCGGAACGATGCGTCAGTCACATCCTCCATCGGCGCAAGGAAAAGCGGTCTCTCTCCCAGTTCTATGTTCCCTATCTTCATATTTGTGCAAACAAACTGCAAAAATACAAAAAATCTCAGATGCAACACCTATTATATATATACCTGTGCAATCAGGCATGGAATTTCGGATAACCTATCGAAAAAATCAGTAAATTTGCATGGATAAACAAATATGATTATGACTAAAATTACAACAATCGGCGTACTTACCTCAGGTGGAGACGCGCCGGGAATGAATGCGGCTATCAGGGCCGTGACCAGAGCAGCAATCTACAATGGCTGGAAAGTCAAGGGAATATACAGAGGCTGGGAAGGCCTCATCAACGGCGAGATCAAGGATTTTACATCGGAAAGCGTCAGCGGAACCATCAACCGCGGAGGCACCATCCTCAGGACTGCCCGCAGCAAGGGCTTCATGAACGAGGAAGGCCGTGCAAAGGCATATGAGAACCTCAAGGCACATAACATCGATGCCCTCATAGTAATCGGAGGCAACGGTTCCCTAGCAGGAGCACAGGTCATTGCATCGGAATATGACATTCCATGCGTCGGGCTCCCAGGCACCATAGACAATGACCTTTATGGAACCGATACCACCATAGGTTATGACACAGCCCTCAATACCATCATGGACTGCGTGGACAAGATCCGTGACACCGCAAACTCACACAACCGTATCTTCTTCGTAGAGGTAATGGGACGTGACGCCGGCTTCCTCGCACAGAACGCCGCTATCGCGACAGGTGCGGAGGCGGCCATCATCCCTGAGGATCAGACCGACGTTGACCAGCTTGCCACATTCATCGGCAGGGGAGTGCGCAAGAGCAAGAACAGCTCTATCGTCCTCGTGTCAGAGAGCAAGAAGGATGGCACGGGCGGAGCGCAGTATTATGCGGACCGTCTGGTCCATGAGTATCCGGAGTTCGAGGCACGTGTGACCATTCTGGGTCACCTTCAGCGCGGAGGTATCCCTACAGCCAACGACCGTATCCTGGCCAGCCGCCTCGGCGTGGCGGCCATCGAGGCCCTCAAGGACGGTCAGCGCAATATCATGGTCGGAGTGAAGAACGACCAGATAGTTTACGTGCCGTTCAACAAGGCGATCCGCATAGACAAGCCGATTGACAGAGAGCTCATCAATGTGCTCAATGTCCTTTCGATATAAAATTTGTTTAAAAAGAAAAATCTTCTTACCTTTGCACCCCCTATGTAGTGTAGGGATCGCAATTTTTAGTATTAAATTATTAAGTATTAACCATTTAAAAGTACAAGATGGACACACAGAGCTACAAAACGGTATCCCTCAAGGCAGGCGATATCAAGAAGGAGTGGGTTGTGATCGATGCTACCGACTTGGTGGTAGGCCGTCTTGCTGCCAGACTTGCTCTCGTTCTTCGTGGTAAGAACAAGGCGTCTTTCACTCCGCACATGGACTGCGGTGACAATGTCATCGTTCTCAACGCGGACAAGGTAAGATTCACTGGTAAGAAGATGACCGACAAGGTGTACGTTCGCCACACTGGTTATCCAGGTGGACAGCGTTTCGCTACACCAAAGGAGGTTATGGCAAAGAAGCCTACTGAAGTCTTAAGGATGGCAGTAAAGGGTATGCTTCCTAAGAACCGTCTCGGTGCAAAGCTCATCAACAACCTGTATCTTTACGCAGGTAACGAGCACCCACACCAGGCACAGAACCCTAGAACAATCACTTTAAACGAAATTTAAGCAGAGCATGAAAGTAGTAAACGCCCTTGGAAGACGTAAATCAGCAGTCGCTCGCGTTTATGTTGTGCCTGGTAAAGGTAACATCGTGATCAACGGCCGTGAGCTCAATGAGTATTTCAAAGAGGACACTCTCCGTTACATCGTTAACCAGCCATTTGAGGTAACAGGCACTGCAGCTCAGTTTGACGTTAAGGCAAACCTCGACGGAGGTGGAATCAAAGGCCAGGCAGAGGCTTTGAGACTCGGTATCTCTCGCGCACTTTGCGAGATCGATAAGGAGGCTTATCGCTCAGCACTCAAGGCAGCTGGATTCCTTACTCGTGACGCACGTGAAGTCGAGCGTAAGAAGCCTGGTCAGCCTGGTGCACGTAGACGCTTCCAGTTCAGCAAACGTTAATATTTGCTGCCTGATTTACAAAAAAGCACAGTCCGGTGTGAAATCACAGGACCTTCGCAGAAGGTGCGAATCTTCGGGAGCTGCCTGATGATTGCTGAGACTGCGGAAAATCCGGGAGACCTTTTAAGTTACTCCGGGATTGATGAAAAGAGTAAAACAAAACAAACATTTTTAAAACAATGCCAAGAACAAATTTCCAGGAACTGCTTGATGCAGGTGTTCACTTCGGACACTTGGCGAGGAAATGGAACCCTAAGATGGCACCATACATCTTTGACCAGAAGAACGGTATCCATATCATCGACCTGCACAAGAGTATAGTAAAGATCGAGGAGGCTGCTAACGTACTCAAGCAGCTTGCGCGCTCAGGCCGCAAGGTCCTCTTCGTTGCAACAAAGAAACAGGCAAAGGAGATCGTTGCTGAGAAGGCAGCATCTGTAAACATGCCATACGTGACAGAGAGATGGCCAGGTGGAATGCTTACAAACTTCCCTACCATCCGTAAGGCTGTCAAGAAGATGAATACCATCGACAAGATGATTGAGGATGGTACATTCGACACTCTCGCAAAGCGTGAGCGTCTTCAGGTAACACGCCAGAGGGCTAAGCTCGAGAAGAACCTCGGTTCTATCCGTGACCTTAGCCGTCTCCCATCAGCACTTTTCGTAGTAGACGTACAGAAGGAGATGAACGCCGTTAAGGAGGCAAATCGTCTTAACATTCCGGTTATCGCTATGGTTGATACTTGTTGCGATCCTACTCCGATTGATTATGTGATTCCGGCAAACGACGATGCAGCAAAGTCTATCGCTTACATCATGGAGGCACTTTGCGGCGCAATCAAAGAGGGATTGGACGAAAGGAAGCTCGAGAAGGAGAAAGAGGCTCCAGAGGCTACAGAGCAGCAGCCAGCAGGCAAGAAGCTCCGCGCTCGCAAGGGTGCAAAGCCAGCAGCTGAAGAGACTCCAGCAGAGTAATCAGTGTAACACTTTAACATCTATCGAAAATGGAGATCAAAGCAGCTGAAGTTGCAAAACTTCGTCAGATGACAGGCGCAGGTATGATGGACTGCAAGAAGGCACTCGTTGAGGCTAACGGTGACTTCGACCGCGCAAAGGAAATCATCCGCGAGAAAGGTAAGCTCGTAGCAGCAAAGCGTGCTGACCGCGAGACTTCAGAGGGTGCGGCAATCGCAAAGGTAAACGGTGGAAAGGCTATCTTGGTCGCTCTCGGTTGCGAGACTGACTTTGTGGCAAAGAACGCTGAGTTCCAGGCACTCGCTGAGGCTATCGCTGATGCAGCTATCGCTAACTTCCCGGCAGACAAGGAGGCCCTCATGGCTTGCACACTTGCTGACGGAAGAACAGTTGAGATGGCAGTTACAGAGCAGACAGGTAAGACTGGTGAGAAGCACGTTATCGTTGCTTACGAGACAGTTGAGGCTCCTTTCATTTCAGCTTACATGCACAAGATCACCGGTAAGCTCGCTGCAGTAGTCGGCTTCAACAAGGCTTTCGACGAGCAGACAGCTAAGGGTGTGGCAATGCAGGTGGCTTCAATGAACCCGGTTGCAGTTTCTGCAGAGTCAGTTCCACAGGAAGTGATCGACGCAGAGCTCAAGACAGCAACTGAGAAGACTAAGGAAGAGCTCGTAAAGAAGGCAGTAGATGCAGCGCTTTCAAAGGCTGGCATCAACCCTGCACACGTTGACAGCGAGGCTCATATCGAGTCTAACCAGGCAAAGGGATGGATCACAGCTGAGCAGGCAGAGCAGGCTCGCGAGATCATCAAGACCGTTTCAGCAGAGAAGGCAGCAAACCTTCCTGAGCAGATGGTAGCCAACATCGCAAAGGGTCGTCTCCAGAAGTTCTTCAAGGAGCAGACTCTCGAGGAGCAGGGCTATCAGATGGGTGACGGCAAGACCGCAGTGAAGGATGTCATCAAGGCAGCTGACGCTGAGGCTAAGGTACTTTGCTTCAAGAGAGTATCACTCACTGACTAATTTCAGGCAATAGGCCAACACGATAAAAGCCGTCGGAGCAATCCGGCGGCTTTTTATTATAGATTTCTCACTTCGGCAGTCAGTACATCTCCTTGAGTGTCGGTTAATTCTACTATCAGAGTCTGTGCGGATGTTTCCTTGCTTGGATTTATAGGATATAGAGTGAAAATCTCAAATTCAGAGTCCCTTTGATGTCCGAAGCCGAGCAATTTCATATCTTCTTCGGTCAGTTCTGATAATGCCCCATACACGGGGTGCAATCCTTCACCGACCTGGAAGTACATCCCCCTTGTCATAAAAGTTGTATAATCCCGATAATAAACGGGGTAGTCATAATAGCTTCTTTGATGCGTGTCTTTATAGCCGCTCTTGATGAATTTATAAGGACTTCTGGATGCAATGTAATAGTCAGAAGAAATATCATCATCATCAGCATACACCTTGATGCTGATGAAGTCTCGGTCTTGTACACTATGATTATATTCTCCTTCATGAAATGTCCCGAACGTCAATTTATAGCCCTTGTCATTGTATAAGTCACATTTTGCCTGATATTTTGCATAATCAGCATCTGAAGTAGAGAATGCTCCGTACGAATCATCTGCTATAACTTCAACACGCAACTCCCCTCCAGGAAACTTGGTGACTATGATTTCATCATATTGTACATATTCAAAAACATACGAGTCAGCCTCATACCAAATGACTTTGTCCGCTTCCCAACATGACGTTGCTAATATAAAACAAGTCAATAGACTTGCTGCTTTTATTCTGCGCTCCATGTCAACGTTTTAATCTTTTTAGTAAATTTAGAACTACCGCTATTACCTTCATCACCAATGTTGGCGTCATGGTATTCTGGCTTGGAAGTAGAGTCAAAAACTCCTTCTGCATAATAACCGTCATATTTGCCTTGACTCCATCCCCAATTTATGTGAACGAATGTACGATATTGAGTCGGATGGACGTTATTCTTGTCAGTTCTATATTCTTTGATGTATCCATCAACAATCCAAGCATGTCCTCCATCTGGACCTTTTCCACGAGTATATACAGGGATGTTTTTGACCAATCTTCCACGTACTCTTTCCCAATCCCATTTGTGTATCCTTGCGTCTTTAAATCCCATATGATATTTGGCATAGTATTTTGCCATATATATGGTAGAACCACTGGATGTGGCGCCATAATTCATTAAAAGTTTACGCCCCAATGAGTATATATAACTAGCAATAATATCATTGTCCGATGAAGGCTTTGTAAAGTCACATTTAGTTGTGTCATAAACTCCAAAAGAGGATATTACCGCCCAGTTCTCCTCTACAGGTCTTTGATAGTATGCTGCAATCTGTCCGATTGCTATGGCGACACAACCGGCTGGAGCGCGTTCCCCCTTCTTTATGGGACAAGAATTATTGTACGGGTCCCATTGATACCATTTTGTCTTAATAAGCGGTTCTTTTCCAGAATGAAATTTCCATTCTGACCATTCGGCCGGTGTGTTATTTGGTGTCTGTCCGTCGGAATAGGAATCTTCATAGGTTGAGGTTGAACCATCGGTTCTCACATAATCAGCTATTAAGAACTCTACATGGTGTATGTTGACAGATGATGATGTAGAGCTCGTGGAAGTGCTATAGTCATATGTAATAAATGGAGTATAAGTCTCTGAGGAAAAGTCCGGATCGATGTCATAATAAGGCTCATTCTCATCATCGTCAACTTCCGGATCATCATCTTCAATTATTTCGCCGCCCCAGTAATTGAGCGTAGAGTCTGGCAACTGGATTATTGATTCTGGGTCCAATATGGCCTGTCTTAAAAAGACTGTATCAATATTTCCACCGTTGGATATTGCAATAAGATCCTCTCCTGTTTCTTCCGATGTTGTAGTTACTACAAATCCTTGCCCCGACTCAAAATTTACCACATTTGTCGTAACAGTTGTGTGGTCACTAGACTTTGTTCTGATGTCAATTGTACATACGTTAGGAACTCTGTTAACTGATTTTGTGGCAGGTCCATAAAACTTTTCCATCAGTTTAAGAGCCTTTGTCTCAATGCAGTCTTCAGGTAATTCGTTCTTTGCCATATAGTCAAGCTCTTTCTCCTGGAGACATGACGATATGATGACTAAGCTGAAGCTTAATATAAATATTACGCGTTTCATAGGTTTTATCTGTTTGATAGTTTATACTATTAGAATCTGTATGCATACATGTTAGTATGCGATTCGTAGGAGTCCCTCGGAGTCGCTTGTAGTATAAATATTTAACAAATAGAACATATGCAATGAAACATTCTCAAATTTAGAGAATTTTTTTAGACTGGCAAAAAGTTACATCGCCTTTCTCATCTTTGCAAATAGAATGACTATGGCAATATAAAAGAAGGGCTGAGCCGTCTTTGAAGATAGCCAAAAGGCTATGCGTATCACTTGGCATTACAGCCTCAGCGATGTTCGGATTATGATTCTCTCTGGAGTTCCTCGATCTGTTCGAGGATTTCGCCGGTCTTGCGGACGATCTTGCGGTTGATTCTGAATCCGAGGATGCCTCCTATGACACCTCCGACAGCGGCGCCGGTGATGAAGCCTATGGCCATAGGTCCTTCAATTCCCAATATGCCGGTCATCTCGTAAATCATCCATCCGAACCACACCACCATCATTGGAATCGCTATCTTGTGCCATCCCTGTTTTTGTATATAGATGTGGCTGATATCAGGACAGGAGGTGCTGTCATGTAAAAAAAAGAAATAATTATAAAAAAGAGAAAAAGTTTGTAAAAGAAAAATTAAAATCTGCATTCGGGGCTTGTTTATTTGTATCGGACTATTCAATTTTGCGTTGACGACTATTATCTCTATATTTTGAAATACAAAATATTATTAGTTGATTATTTTGTTCTATAAAATTATTTCTATCTTTGAGGCAGATTAGGTATGAGGATTGTTTCACATAGGAGATTGAAGGAGTTCTATACATCACCGGGATGTGAGGATTCGCGAGTAGCTTTGGAACGATGGTTTCACATTGCATTGGAAGCGCAGTGGAAGAATCTGGCGGAGATGAAGGAAGACTTTCCTTCTGTAGACTATGTGGGAAATCAGCGGTATGTGTTCAATATCAGGGGGAACAAGTACCGTCTGGTGGTTATAGTCAAGTTTGTGATGGGCTACATCTTCATACGTTTTGTGGGAACTCATAAGGAGTATGACAAGATTGATTGCAGTAACATTTAAAGAAAGGATGATATGGAAATTACAAGACAGCAGTATGAATTTGCTCTTGCTCGTATTGAGGAACTGCTTCCTTTGGTGGATGATCAGGTAGCGGCTGATGATAGGAATGCAGTGGAGCTTGCCCTCCTTTCTGAATTTGTCATTGAATACGAGAGCCTGCATTTTCCGATTGAGAAGCCGACGATCGCCGAACTTATAGATCTGGCCTTGGAAGAAAAGAAGATGACTCAAAAGGAACTGGCGAAGGAAATAGGAGTCAGCCCCTCCCGTATAAATGATTTTATAACGGGAAGGGCTGAGCCTTCATTGAAGATTGCAAAAAGACTTTGCCTGTGTCTTGGCATAACAGCTTCTGCAATGCTTGGGGTATAAGTCTATTCTCCTTTCTGGAGGTCTTTGATCTGGGAGAGGATTTCTGTGGTCTTGGTGATGACTTTCTTGTTCATGCGCATTCCAACGAAGCCTCCGATAAGACCTCCGAGGACCGCTCCTGTGCAGAATCCCATGGTCATAGGTGATACTCCGAGAGTGCTGAGCATTTCATATATGAGCCATCCGAACCATATGAGAGCCATAGGAATGGCTATTTTGATCCAATCCTGGTAGTGCTTCTTTATGCCGCCAAGCTTCTCTGCAACTTCTACAAGATTTCCGCTAGAGAAGTCCAGGTTCTTCAGAGTGACCTGCTTCGCAATTGTCAATCCCAGACATACTGCAAGCATTACTGCGGTCGCTACGACAAAAATGGTAGACAACCCCTGTGACCAGAAGAACCATGTGCAGTATGGCAGGGCGAATGCTCCCATTATTATAGCAGCGAGAATTGTCCTGTTGATTTCGGACATGTTTGACTTCATTGACCTTCTGATGTGCTGGTCGTTGATGATTGTCTGCTTGTCGAGCTTATCCTTGAGGAGGCTGATCTGCGAGCGCATCTCCTCGAGTTCCTGTGATATGAATGTATTGTTTTCCATCATCTGTTCATTTTACTTGTCTGACATATTCTTCAACTGTTCCTTGATTCTGAAAAGGCGTACGGAAACATTCTTGGCGGTGATGCCGACAATAGCCCCTATCTCGTCATAGCTCATATTCTCGAGCCATAGGAGGACGATTGCCCTGTCGAAAGGGCCGAGCCTGCTTATCCTGTTCTGCAGCATGCGTATCTGCTTCAGATCTTCGACCGAATCATCAAACAGGTTGATGTCCATATCAAGAGGTACGGTCTCGCCCCTGCGTTTCTTCTTTCTTTCAGCGGAGATGCAGGTGTTCAGGCTGACACGGTATATCCATGTCCTTGCGCTGCTGTCTCCACGGAATTTCGCGAATCCGTTCCATAGGTTGACAAGGATGTCCTGGAAAAGGTCTGCAACCTCCTCCTCATCCTTCGAGAACATGTAGCACACTGTGTATATGGTGCCTTTATGCTCTCTTACGATTCGCGCAAAATCGATTTCCAATGAGTCCATAATCATATAGTTTTGCACATTAGACGCACAGTATCCGGAAAAACTACAAAAAAGGCCTCATCAGAGGCCGCGACCGGTCCGTGTATTTGTGTTGACAAATACGGAAAGGACGATAGGTCGCCTACGCCCTTGGGGGCTGTCGCTTGCGACTGGGGGATTAAATGGGGAACCAGATGAACACAGCGCAGTCCCAGAGAGCGTGAGAGATGATCAGAGCGCCGAGCCTCTCGGGGAAGAAACGGTATGCCAGACCCCATATGAAACCCGCTACGGCGGCTGCCATGATCAGCATGAAGTTGAATTTGGCCAGATGTACAAGGCTGTATACCAAAGTGGTAACGATGAATCCCATATTCGGATTCCATCTCATGGAAAGATGCTTCTGGATATATCCTCTCCAGAAAATCTCCTCCGCCGGACCTATTATGAACAGCAGCAGGAGAGAAAGGATGAGCGGGTTGGATTCTTCCTTCATTCCATAGATCGAGTCTACCTGCGGGCGGGCGAAGTCGAACATCAGCGATGAAAGGAAGTCGCCGAGCCAGAAGATGCCCCAAAGGGCAGCGGCGAGGGCGGTGCCTATGAGAATGTCAGACAGACCTATGCGGATGTCCTTCCACCAGCCTGGTGCAGCCCATGTGGTATAGAGTGTCAGCAACGCTCCGGAACAGGTCATCATCGCCCAGAAATTTATGTGCGGCGCTGTCCACGGAGAGAACATTATAGTCCAAAGAACGGCTGCCAGGCAGATGCCGACAGCCGGTTTCGAAATCTTATCTGTATTGCTCATGATCAGATGAATCTTGCCAGAACGAATGCAATTGACAGCAGGACAGAGAACATAAGCTGCAGGTTTGCTGTCCTCACATCCATGTCAGCGATCAGCTCTATCTTGTTCTCGACTCCGTGTACCATGGTCTTCGCGCATCCGAGCGCAACAGGAAGAGTCATGAAGATGATGATTGTGTGAAGCGGAAGGAATCCGAAGATAGAGCAGATGCCTACCCATGCATATGGGAAAATCACCTCGAATGCATAAAGGGTCGCAGCGCTCTTCGGACCGAGGCTCATGGCCATGGTGTTGATGCCGGCGCGCTTGTCTGTCTTCATGTCGCGTGTATTGTTCGAATGCAGGATGCCGTCGGTGATCAGACCGATAGGAAGGGCTATGAGAAGTACGCTCCAGTCGATCGCTCCGGTTGCCACATAAGAAGTTCCGATGGTAGGGAGGAACGCGAATGTGAGCAGGATGTCAAGGTCTCCGAGCGCGTTGAACTTGAGATATGGGTACGCCAGAGTGAGGACGGCTCCCGCAAGTCCGATCCATAGCAGAGGCAGTCCTGTGACAAGGAGCAGACCGATTCCGCATATGAGTGACGCTACAAGCAGACCTATGGCCAGCTTCTTGATCTCCTCTGGCTGGAACATGCCTGTGGTCAGGGTCTTCGCTCCGAAAGTATCGTCTGCGTCAACCTTCTTCTTGTAATCGAAATAATCGCTCCAGGTGTTTCCGGTCATATGGAAAAGGAGCATGCCAACGAGTGCCCATACGCCATAGAGCCAGTTGATTTCAGCATTTGTCCAAAAAAGGAATGCGAGTGTTGCAATGATAGGCATAGCCGAAGCCGGGAAAGACCAAGGCCTCACGGCGATCACCCATTCTTTGAAAGAGTGTTTTTTCATATTGTCATCAATTTCTATCACGCAAATATAATAAAAATCCGGTATAAAGATAGAGCCCTCTCGATTCACATCGAGGGCCGCCAGCAATTCTAACCTAAAGCATAGAATTGCAAAAAGGTTAAAAGTGCTGTTATTATCATATAAAACTTGTACAATTTAAAAATTGTATATAGATTTGTAGAAAATTGAGGGTTATGAAGTTTGATAATATTGATGGAAACGGAAGATTGTGGGCGGTGAAGTATGACGAGAATGCTGTAAATGTGCTAAGTATGCTTTTCTGTCAATGGAGCGATGTTGACTGGTTGGCAGATTTCTTTTCATCCAATAAAGCAGATCTGGAGAGGAATTTTCAGATTAGAAGTGTGGATAAGGCTATATATGATACGTTGAAGGATGCAGAGGAATTAGAATGTATGATTCTTGATCTTGCAGAGGATTCGGATCTTGATAAGATGTTCAGGCCGTTGAACAATATGAGAACTTCTGAGTTATTGTTAGGAAAGGAGAAGGCAAAAGGTCGTAGGGAAACTCATCCGTCGTGGTTAAGATTGTATGCATTGAGGTTGGAAAAGGGAGTTTATCTGATTACAGGCGGTGCCATTAAGCTGACATATACAATGCAGGAGCGTTCTCATACTCTAAAGGAATTAGAAAGAATGGAAGAAGTACGTAATCATCTTATTGATAATGGAGTAACTGATCTGGACGGGTTTGTAGATTTTGTAATGCATAATTAAATATGAAGGCAATAGAATTTTTGATGAAAAATCAGTCTGATACCGCCAGCAAATGGCGTGAAGAGGCTGAGTATCGTAGGAAAAATGCCAGGTGGCTCAGATATTCTGCCATGATAGCTCTTCAGGTAAGGGACAGAATGTCTCAGATCGGGATGACTCAGGTTGTACTGGCTGAAAAACTTGGATGTACCCAGCAGCATATATCAATGCTCCTGAAAGGTAAAAACAACCTGACGCTTGAGACCATTGCCAAACTGGAGGAGGCTCTTGACTTCGACATAATAGGCGAAGCTCTTATACCGGTTGATGGGTATAATCAGAATATCCCCCAATCATCTCGCACATACCTCAGCGAGCCGGAACAGGCTCCGTATGGCAAGAATAAATAATTTGTCAAAAGACTTGACTCGTACCTTAGGTCCTGTTTTATATTTGCCGGCAAATAACGCGTTATGAATAGAAATGGATTAAAAATCGGGGAGTTTTCACGCCTTTGTCGTGTCACTGTTAGGGCTCTGAGGCATTATGAGAAGATCAAACTGCTTGTGCCGGAGATTATTGACTATAGTACCGGATACCGGTATTATTCGGTCGGGCAGATGCAGAAGGCTTTGAATATCGTCAAGTTGAAGGGACTGGGATTCAGTCTTGAAGAGATTCGTACAATGTATGATTCCGATAGTCAACGCCCTTCAATCGATATGCTTGAAGAGAAGATCCGTACATGCCACGAACAGTTGCAGTTGCTGATTGAGTGCAGGGACCGGCTGTCGGCGATGATTACTTTCCAAAAGAAACTTAATGAAATGGAAAAGATCTACATTGATTCATTACCTGCGATTATTGTCGCATCGCATCGTGCCGAAATTCCGTCGTACGATGAACTTGGAAAACTGTGCTACATGACAATCGGCCCGGAGATGGCTCGTCTGGGATGTGAGTGTCCTGAGCCTGGTTACTGTTATACCATCGAGCACGGAGGATATAAGAAGGAAAATATAGACATAGAGTACTGCGAACAGGTTGCAGCCATGGGAAAGGACTCTGATATAATCAAGTTCAAGCAGATTCCTCAGGCGGCAGAAGCTGTATGTATGAAGGTTTATGGTCCATACAACCGCCTGAACGAAAACATTCGTGAAGTACTTGAATGGATTGAGGCAAACGGATATACGATTACTTATCCGCCACGCTATTCATACGTGGACGGTATATGGAATCAGGAAGATCCGGAGAAATGGCTGACTATAATTCAGGTGCCGGTCGAAAAAGCATAAAGATAGCGCCCTCTCGATATCACATCGGGAGGGCGCCGCAATTCTAACCTAAAACTTAACCTATGAAAAAACTATTCGAGTTAAGTTTATTGCGAATATTGTGCCATAGATTTCTCGATAAGCTCGAAATGACATAATAAGTATTCCAAAGTATATTTTATATAAGATGTTTCAGTACATCTGTAATCTTTTCGACAGCAATGATGCGGTCTGACTCCGGCATGTCCATCATTTCGTGTACCCATACCACTTCGTGCGGAGTGTGGATGGCCATTCCTCCGATATTCACGACAGGGGCGATGTCTGACTTCACAGAGTTGCCGATCATTATGATTTCCGACGGGTCGAGGTCGTTCTTGGCCGCAAGCTCGAGATAGTTCTTCTCGTCTTTGTTCTCCATGACTTCGCAGTGGTGGAAATAGTGTGCCAGACCGGAGATGCGGAACTTGCCCATCTGCTCGGTGAGGTCTCCCTTCGTGGCTACTATGAGCTTGTAACGGCCTTGAAGCGCCTTGAGAGTTTCTTCAACACCTTCTATGATCTCCAGTTCGTGGAAGGCAAGTTCAGTGATGATCTTCTTTACTCCATAATATATATGCTCCGGCAGGACACCTCCGCACAGCTCGAGCGCCGCGTCGGTCATGCCTATCATATAGGTCTTGGAGCCATATCCGAAGAGGGGAATGTTGTCTTCCTGCTTACGCCATAACATGTCCTGCACGCCTTCGGGCGAGGTGTAGTCGGCCAGAAGCTCGATGAACTTCGCTTCCGCCGCCCTGAAATACCTTTCGTTCTCCCAGAGGGTGTCGTCAGCGTCGAAGAATATGGTGCTGAACTTTTCTTTTAGATCTGTCATATTACTGCTCTGAAGTGCTGTCTGCAGGTTCAACTCCTGTTGAGTCTGCCTCTGCTACCGGAGTCTGGACAGGTATTCCGACAGGTTTTATCGTAATGATCTGTACATCCTCATAAGGCCTGTCGTAACGGTCGGTCGCAACGTTTGCAATTTCATCTATTACTTCAAGACCGTCAGTGACTTCGCCGAATACGGTATACTGTCCGTCGAGCTGTCTGCAGACATTCTCGTCGTGGACGATGTAGAACTGCGAACCAGACGATGCTTTGCGAGGGTTTGCCATGTCACCCTTGCGGGCAGCCGCGAGAGCTCCCTTCTTGTGAACATACTCAGGAACGAATTCGGCAGGAACGGTATACTCCGGTCCTCCTATACCCCAACTGTCAATCTTTGATGTGTCACGTGAAAGCGGGTCTCCGGTCTGGATCATGAATCCGGCTATCACTCTGTGGAAGCGTATATCGTCATAATACTTCTCTGATACAAGCTTTACGAAATTCTCTCTGTGCTGAGGAGTTTTGCTGTAGAGCTTCACCCTCATTGTACCATGAGTTGTCACGATGTCAAACTCAGGCTCTTCCATTCTCTTTCTTTCCATTTCCATTGCTGTTTTTGTGCTGTCGTCCAGCTCGGCCTCGGCAGCCTTCTTCTTGCCGCCGAATGATCCGCAGGACACTGCTGCCGACATAGCAGTCAGCAGAATTATAGTAATTAACGCTGTTCTTTTCATGGCTTCAAAATTTTCAATCACGCAAAAATAACTAATTTTGCATTCATTATGGCAAATCCGTTGAAACAATTGGCCGGACAGACTATGATATATGGTCTGAGCACTATCCTGGCACGCATAATAAACTTCCTTTTTGTTCCGATATACACCAGACTTCTCACTCCGGAGAGCTATGGCGTGGTGACGGAATTCATGGCGTATATCGCAGTCCTGCAGGTGGTCCTCGTGCTTGGTCTCGAGACCGGATGCTTCAGGTTTGCCAACAAGGAAGGCGTCAATCCGAAGAGCGTATATGCCAATGCGATAGTCACGGTCTTCGGCGTGAGCGCGACATTCCTCGCCCTGATGCTGGCGTTCGCCAATCCGATAGCCTCGGCCCTCGGCTATGAAGGCTATGGCGCCTGCATAAAGTATATAGGTGGAATATTGGCTCTGGATTCCATAACGGCCATATTGTTTGCGAAACTCCGTCAGGAGAGCAAGGCCCTGAAGTTCGCCATCATCAAGACTGTGAAGATAATCACAGAGACTGCAGCCAACCTGGTGCTCTTCCTGTGGTTTCCGAAGCATGTCTCGTCAGCCCCATGGCTGCTGAACTTCATTCCGGAAACTCCGGACTTCAGCTATGTGATTTTCGCCATCTTCATCAGCTGCGTTGTGTGTGGCCTCCTTTTTATCCCGGATTTCCTCCGCCTGAGCTTCAGGCTGGATCCGAAGCTGCTTAAGCAGATGCTGGCATATTCGATTCCTCTGATGATCGCCGCTCTCCCTGGCGTGGTGAATGATTTCCTTGACAGGATCCTGTTCAGGTATTTCGACACCAATGCGGACGCATGGCGCTCGAGCCTGGGACTATATCAGGCGGCAGTTAAGCTCGCCGTGATCATGAATCTCTTCATCCAGATGTTCAGATATGCGGCCGAGCCGTTCTTCTTCCGCAGAGCCAAGGACAAGGATTCAAAGCAGCTTTATGCTTCCGTCCAGGAATACTTCACAGCATTCTGCGGCCTGGTCTTCCTCGGAGTCATATTATATATAGACATAATCGCCCTTATCCTCGGCCCGCAGTTCCGCTCGGCCGTGGGCATTGTTCCGATCATGCTCCTGTCCTATATGATTCTCGGAATGCTCTTCAATGTCTCGATGTGGTATAAACTTTCGGGCAAGACCGACATGGCCATATGGATCACCCTGTCCGGTCTGGTCGTGACCGCTCTGGTCATCATACTTTTCATGCCGAAGTATTCATACTGGGCTGCGGCCTTCGGCCACCTGGCCAGCTACATAGTGATGTTTGCCATAAGCTCCATCCTCGGAGCGAAATATTATCCGATTCCATACCGCTGGGGCCGCCTGCTGTGCATATTCATAGCAATGGGCGCAGCCTACGGAGCTTCGCTCCTGATAGACCACGCCCTATTCTCAGGTGTCGTGCTCGGCCAGTCATCTGCCGGAGCAGTGGCCGCCAAGCTCGGCGTTCATACAATCTTGATCCTGGCTTATCTTGCGGGAGCCTGGTGGCTCATCCGCAAGCGCCGGTAGAACAATTATCTTACGATTACTTCGTCAATGAACAGGAAGCCCGGACTGCCTGCGCCCGGATGCCACTCAGGCAGTGATGTGCAGCACTCGGCTGTAACCTTGAGGTATTTTGCCGATGTCTCAGGGAACTGCAGCGTATAATCGATCGTGCCGTTTCCGTCATTGATGTTTTCAATGCCGGTGACGTCCATGTGTGCAACCTCAGTGAAGTTCTCTCCGTCATCAGAAGTGAGCACCTTTACATTCTCAGGCTGGAACACCCAGTCGTGCTTGAACACGAATGTGCTGAGTGTGACCTCGCTGTAGGCAGCTCCGCCCATGTCGAGCACCGCCTCGAAAGGCTGGTTGTACCAACCTGCGAAGTCGCCGCTGTTGTATGGGCCTTCGCCCACGAGACCGTCTGTGAGGAGGTCAGGGCAGGTGAATGTATAGTTAGGATGTGTCTCAGTCAGGGTCTGCACAGGACGGCCCATGGCCTTGTGTGCGGCGAATGTCTTCTTGAAAGTCCTGCCTGTAAGGCCGTTCTTGTCGCTTCTTGCCATGATGGTGCAGCTCTCGAGGATCTCGATCGGCTCGGTGTAGAGCGGTGACTCGAGGGTAGGCTCTGTGCCGTCAGTGGTATATCTGATCGGAGTCTCGCCCTGTGCGTCAAGGATCACTTCTACGCAGCCCTTCTCATTGTTTACCTTGATGTCGCCTTTTGTGTCGAAGATATGTTTTCCATAGTCATATCCCATCACGTCATAGATTGCGCAGAACTCGTCGGCGCTGTCGAAGAACCTGTCCCAGTTCTTCACCTCAGGCTGGCACCACTGCACCTCGCAAAGAGCCGCAAGGCGAGGGAGGAGCATGTAGTGGAGGTGGTCAGGGGTTGTGATGTACTCTGTCCAGAGGTTAGCCTGCACTCCGAGTACATGAGCCTTCTCTTCTTCGGTCATGTCTTCAGTGAAAGGCTCATATGAATAGCACTTCTCTACAGGGAGGTAGCCGCCGATTGCCAGAGGCTCGTTCTCCTTGTCGAGAGACTGATAGTAGTCAAGATAGTAGAATGTGTTAGGGGTCATGATGGCGTCGTGTCCCATGCGGACTGCCTGGAGGCCGCCTGCGACACCTCTCCATGACATCACTGTGGCATTAGGCGCGATCTCGCCCTCGAGGATCTCGTCCCATCCGATGAGCTTCTTGCCCTTCTCGGCGAGGAACTTCTCCATTCTTGCTGTCACATACCCCTGGAGGTAGTGCTCAGCCTTGTATTTGTCGTCGTCCTTGAGGCCGAGCTCCTTGATCTTTGCCTGGCAGTGAGGACACTTCTCCCAACGGACCTTAGGGCACTCGTCGCCGCCGATGTGTACATATTCGGCAGGGAAGAGCTCGCATACTTCGGCGAGTACGTCCTCAAGGAACTGCATGGTCTTCTCCTTTCCTACGCAGAGAACGTCGTCTGCAATGCCCCACAGGCCCCATACTTCATATGGACCGCCAGTGCATCCGAGCTCCGGATATGCTGCAAGAGCTGCAAGCATGTGGCCGGGGAGGTCGATTTCTGGAATCACTGTGATGCCCTTTGCGGCAGCATATTCGAGAACTTCCTTTACCTGCTCCTGAGTGAAGTAGCAGCCTTCGCCGTATGGTGTGTTGTCAAACTCGTTGCTCTCGAAGATGTGGCCGATGATGGTCTTGTTTCTGATGGATCCCACCTCTGTAAGACGAGGATATTTCTTTATCTCAAGTCTCCAGCCCTGGTCGTCGGTGAGGTGCCAATGGAGAGTGTTGAGCTTGTGGACCTCCATGATGTCGAGGTATCTCTTCACTTCGTCAAGGTCGAAGAAGTGACGTGATACGTCCATGTGGAGGCCTCTGTATGAAAATCTTGGCGCGTCGTTGATTACTACGCAAGGGAGAGTCCATGCAAGGTCTGCTGCCTCTGCAGTGCCGTATACCTCTGCGGGAAGCATCTGCTTTATGGTCTGGATAGCATAGTTGAATCCGTTCAGGCCGGATGCCTTCACTTCAACGCCCTTGCCTGTCACCTTGAGCGTATAAGCCTCAGCCTGCATTGACTGATCGAGAACGAAGCGGAATCCGTTGCCGCCGTTGACAGCGCTCTCAGCGCCTGTCACGAGCGAAAGCTGCTGTGCGAACTTCTCGATGACAGCCACAGACCTTTCGTCGAGGCCCTCGCCGATTGTAAATCCGGCGCCACTGACATCAAAACTTCCGCTCTTTACCTGAACCTCGTTCGGATAAGGTACGACATTGATTGTCTGTACATCTTTTGGCGCACAAGCGGCTGCTGCAATGAGTACAGACAGGAGGATAAGGGTCTTTTTCATGTGATTATCGTGTTTTAGTGTTTTCCAGTCGCGAAGATAGGGAAAACAACACGATAAAGCAACCTTCTAGGCAAGCAGAAGGATGATTATCTGGGCGGAGATCACCCTGAGGAAGATGCTTACGGGGTATACTGTCGCATAGGCTACGGCAGGGTCCTCTCCTTCGGATGCAGGGCCGGCGTAGTCGAGGGCGAATGGATTCGCCATTCCGCCGCACAGCATGCCGACATTGTCTGCGTATTCGGTCTTGAATATCTTCGCTGCCACGAATCCGGTGATGAATACCGGCAATATGCATATCAGTATGCTGACAGCCACCCATTTGAGGCCTTCGAGAGTGAATACGGTCTCGAAGAATCCGGCTCCGGCGCTCAGGCCCAGACCTGCCAGATAGATGGTCAGTCCGAGCTGGCGAAGCATGAGGTTGGCACTACGTGTTGTATATGTAGCGATGTGGAATCTCGGTCCGAATGCTCCCATCAGGATGCCGACGATGATCGGTCCGCCGGCGATGCCGAGCTTGATAGGGGTGCTGATGCCGGGGATTATGATCGGAATGCTTCCAAGGACGAGTCCCAGGATGATTCCAATGAACAGCGACAGCAGATTAGGATTCTTGAGCTGCTTAGCCTCGTTTCCGAGTATTATGCTGACGTTCTCCACAGCGCGCGCCTCTCCGACTATGGTAAGCTTGTCGCCGAGCTGCAGGCGGAGGTTTCTGCTTGGCAGAAGGTCGATGCCTGCACGGTTCACGCGTGTGATGTTGATGCCGTATGAATTGCGGAGGCGAAGGTCTCCGAGCCTTGCTCCGTTATGCTTCGGCTTGGTAACCAATATCTTACGCGAAACGAGCTGGCTGTCTATTGCATTCCAGTCGATGCCCTTCTTGTTCCAGTCGGTGTTCTCCTTGTGGCCGAAAAGCGTCTGTATGCGCTCGACATCCTTCTTGCCTGAGATGACAAGCACATGCTCATCCTTTTCCAATACGGTCTCGGAAGTCGGGATGATCAGTTTCTCATCCTTCCATATTCTCGAAATCACAAACTGGCAGTCAGCATTCTTGCGGATCTCCATGATCGTCTTTCCGAAGATTGACGGATTGCTGATCTGGTATTCGGCTACATAAGTGTTGTCTGTGTTCGCAGTGCCGCTCTTTTCCTTGATCTTCGGAGCAAGCAGCTTCTTCATCAGCATGACGCTCAGCACCATTCCGAGCAGTCCGAACGGATAGGCTACGGCGCAGGCCATGGCCATGCTGTTGGATGCCTCGACATTGTCCGGCGCGATCTGCAGGAGCGCCTGCTGGCCTGCTCCCAGCATAGGTGTGTTGGTGACGGCTCCCGCGAGGAGACCGACGGTGTCCGGGGCGGAAATGTCAGTCACCCAGAATGCTGCGATGGCTGTAAGTGAGCCCGTGATGATCAGCAGGAATGCAAGCAGGTTGAGTTTGAGGCCGCCCTGCTTGAACGATGAGAAGAATCCGGGTCCTACCTGAAGTCCGAGGGAGTATATATATAATATGAGTCCGAAATTCTGCGCAAGCGCAAGCATTTCAGGATTTATCGTGATGCCGAAATGTCCGGCTATGATTCCTGCGAAGAATACGAATGTCACTCCCAGCGATACGCCGAAGACCTTTATCCTGCCTAAGGCAAGCCCCGTCGCGCATATCAGCGACAGGATCATCACTGCCTGAATGAAAGTATGCTGTGTAAATAATTCTGTAAACCAGTTCATGTCAAGTCCTTTTTAATATAGAAGTACTCCCGCGATGCCACCTGCTAATATCATCAGTATCGGATTTACCTTTCCCCACAATGATGCGGCGAACGCCACAGCGAAGAGCACCCAGCTCTTCCAGTCAGGGAAATTTTCAGGCGTTATGAGTATTACGGCTGCAGCGCCGATCAGACCCACGACGGCAGGCTTCAGGCCGCTCATCACGCCGGTGAAAATGGAGTTGCTGCTGAATTTTGCGTATAGCTTGCACATTGTCAGCACAATGATGAACGACGGCAGTACGACTGCCAGAGTCGCGGTGACAGATCCGAGTGTGCATACGAAATGTGATGCGCCTGTTGCTGCCAGGACGTCATATCCCACATAGGTGGCACAGTTGATTCCGATCGGACCCGGGGTCATCTGCGATATGGCCACAATGTCGGTGAACGCACCCTCGGTAAGCCAGGCATGCTCGGTCACAACCTCCGCCTGAATGAGCGAAAGCATGGCATACCCACCTCCGATGGTGAACATTCCGATCACAAAAAACGTTATGAACAATTCCCAGAAGACCATTTTGCTACAGCTGCTGCTATTATGATTACCGTCAATAATATATATATAGGTGAGACGTCGAGAAAGGCGACAAGCGCCAGTGTCACTCCCGACAGTATCCATGCCCACCATTTTTTGTTGGCTGTCTTTGCCATGTTCAGCATAGGCACCGCTATGAGTGCTACCACCACCGGTCTTATACCCTTGAAGATGCGGATGACCGTCGGATTGTCCTGGTATCCGCTGAATGCCATTGCTATTATCAGTATTATGAGGAAAGAAGGGAGGATACTGCCCAAAGTCGCAACTATGCTTCCGACGGTTCCTCTGAGCTTATGGCCGGTGAATATGGATATGTTCACAGCGAGAAGACCCGGTGCTGCCTGGGCAAGGGCTATGATGTCGATAAAGTCCTCTTCCTTAAGCCAGCCTCTCTTGACAATTTCGTCTCTGATTATGGGAAGCATCGCGTAACCTCCACCGATTGTGAAGGCTCCGATTTTCGCAAAAACGAAGAATATTTTCCATAAACTGACCATAGTAAAGACAAAATTAATAACTTTTTTGAAAAAATCTTGAAAAAAAATTTGGAGGTAAAGAAAAAATATCTACCTTTGCAGTCCCGTTCGAAAAACGGACAACAACAAGTTCATTGAAAAGACTGATTTACTGTACAAGAAGCAAGTACCGAGAAAATACAATTTATCGAGAAGCGTTAATTCTTTTGGAAGAATTATTAAGTGTCAGAATCAAACTGGAAATATAGAA
>SUYV01000021.1 GCA_015060255.1 Bacteroidales bacterium
GTTATGTTATATCCTCTCCTGGTCAGCTCTTCAATGGCTCCGATATATGCCCATCCGCGCGGCCCGCCGCTGGAAAGCACAAGTGCAACATCCTTTCCCATAATGATTGCTGTTATATAGCAACAAATATAGCAAAAATCATAGAATAATCATCTTGGCGTTTAACTGTTTGATATCCAGAGAAATACTAAAACCTCGTGCAGCCGGAGGGGAGCACGAGGTTTTGGTAATGCGTTGATATGTAGTGAATTATGCGTCAGGATCAATTCAGGACTGCACAGGTGAAATACTCGTTGAAGAGGGACATTGCCCTGTCGAGCTGCTCCGGTGTGTTTGTCTTCGTGTCCTTGAGCAGGTATTCCTGTCCCATGGTCTCATACTTATGGATACCTAAAGTATGGTATGGCAGGACCTCCACTCTCTGGAGCATCTTGAAGTCCTTGAAATGCTCTCCGAGCGCTCTGATGTCTTCCTCGAAGTCGCTGATGCCCGGAACGAGCACATAGCGGAGCCAGAACGGCTTGCCGTTGTCCTCCAGCCACTGGGCTGTCTTGAGAGTCTGCTCGTTGCTGCGGCCGGTCAGGTCCCGGTGTCTCGCATCATTGAACTGCTTGCAGTCCAGAAGCACGAGGTCAGTCTGCCTGAACAGCTCCTCGATGTCGCTGTTCCATGCGCCTCCGTTGGTGTCTATGCAGATGTTGATGCCTTCCTCCTTCAGTCTTGCGTACAGCGGAAGGAGTTCCCTGGCCTGCATGGTAGGCTCACCACCGGAGAATGTGATGCCGCCTCTTCTTCCGAAGAAAGGCTTCTGGCTTACAGCCATCTTCACTATCTCCTCCACTTCTGTGGGAGTGCCTCCTTCAAAGGCTATAGTGTCCGGATTTGCGCAGTACAGGCAGCGGAAAGGGCAGCCCTGCAGAAAAACGACGAGCCTTAAACCTGGCCCGTCGTATGTTCCCATTGATTCGTAAGAATGAACCTTGAGCATTATCTGAGTGACTCGTGGAATGTTCTTGAAATAACCTCGAGCTGGTGCTCACGGCTGAGTCTTGTGAAGTTCACAGCGTATCCTGAAACGCGGATTGTGAGCTGCGGATACTTCTCAGGGTGCTCCATTGCATCCTCGAGCATCTCTCTGTTGAGGACGTTCACGTTGAGGTGGTGTGCACCCTTAGTGAAATATCCGTCCATGAGAGTGATGAGGTTGTCGATCTTGTCCTCGTCTGTAGGACCGAGTGACTTAGGCACGATAGAGAATGTATTCGAGATACCGTCCTTTGCATCGTGGTAGTCGAGCTTTGCTACAGATGAGAGTGACGCAACCGCTCCGTGAGTGTCACGGCCGTGCATTGGGTTTGCACCTGGTGCGAATGCCACGCCCTTTGCTCTTCCGTCAGGAGTTGCACCTGTCTTCTTTCCGTACATCACGTTTGAAGTGATGGTAAGGAGTGAGAGGGTAGGCTGTGCTCCCTTGTAGATCTTGCGTGCGCAGAGCTCTGTGTCGAAGAGCTGGACAACGTCGCGTGCGAGTACGTCAACCCTGTCGTCGTCGTTACCGAACATAGGGAAGTCGCCCTCGATGTCGAAGCCCTCTGTGAGACCCTCTGAGTTGCGGCGTGCTGTCACCTTTGCATACTTGATAGCTGAAAGCGAGTCTGCCACGATAGAGAGACCTGCCACACCATATGCGAGGTTGATTGTAGGGTTTGTATCGATGAACGCCATCTGAGACCTCTCATAGTCATACTTGTCATGCATGAAGTGGATGATGTTCATTGTCTCGTTGTATACGCGGGCAACCTCGTGGAGAACCTTCTTATAGTTTTCCATTACCTCCTCGAAGTCGAGTACGTTGCTCTTGAGAGGCTTGATTCCCTCTACCATGAGAGTGCCTGTGTTCTCGCAGCGTCCGCCGTTGATTGCAAGGAGGAGAGCCTTTGCGAGGTTGGCACGTGCGCCGAAGAACTGGATTGCCTTACCGATTGCCTGGTATGATACGCAGCATGCGATACCGTAGTCGTCGCAGCCTCTTACCTTACGCATGAGCGAGTCGTTCTCGTACTGTACTGAGCTTGTGTCGATAGAAACCTTTGCGCAGAACTCCTTGAATCCATCAGGGAGCTGTGGATGCCAGAGGACTGTCATGTTCGGCTCTGGTGCAGGTCCGAGGTTGTAGAGAGTCTGGAGGAAACGGAACGAGGTCTTTGTAACCTTGCTCTTTCCACCTGTGAAACGGCCTCCGATAGCCTCAGTGATCCATGTAGGGTCGCCGGCGAAGAGCTCGTTGTATGCGTTCATTCTGAGGTGACGTACCATTCTGAGCTTCATTACGAACTGGTCGATGAGCTCCTGTGCGAATGACTCGTCGATGAGGTTGTGGTCGAGGTCATACTGGATGAAGATATCGAGGAATGATGATACGTTTCCGAGTGACATCGCTGCTCCGTCCTGCTCCTTGACAGCAGCAAGATATGCCATGTAGAGCCACTGAACCGCCTCCTGGGCGCTTCTTGCAGGCCTGCTGAGGTCGAGACCGTAGTAGTTACCCATGACCTTGATTTCCTGAAGGGCCCTGATCTGCTCTGCAACCTCCTCGCGGAGAGTGATGCGTGAGCGGGTCATTGTTCCTGTAAGGTTCTTGAGGTCTTCCTTCTTTGCCTCGATGAGCCTGTCGATACCATAGAGCGCAAGTCTTCTGTAGTCACCGATGATACGTCCTCTTGCATAGTTGTCAGGAAGTCCTGTGAGGAAGCCGAGTGACCTGTACTTGCGGATCTCTTCTGTATATACGTCGAATACACCGTCGTTGTGTGTCTTTCTATAGTGAGTGAAAATCTCCTTCACCTTAGGATCGAGCTCTACGCCGTTCTCCTGGCAAGCCTTCTCCACTACCTTGAGACCTCCGAAAGGCTTGATGGCCCTCTTGAGGAGCTCATCTGTCTGGAGACCTACGATAAGCTCGTTCTCCTTGTCGATGTAACCTGCTGCGTGTGAAGTGATTGTTGAGATTGTCTGTGCGTCGATTGCACGTACGCCTCCGTTCTCTCTCTCTTCTGCGAGAGCCTCGAGGCACTTGTTCCAGAGCTTCTTCGTACGCTCTGTAGGTCCCTGAAGGAATGATGCGTCACCTTCGTAAGGGGTAATGTTGCTGTATACGAAATCTGCAACATCGATTCTGCGGCTCCATCTGCCGTCGTTGAATTTCTGTGTCATAATATACCTTATATAATATCGGGCGCAAAGGTAACTCCAAATTTCATATAAAACAATCCCTGAAGTGTGGTATTGTAACAAAAAACTCTGAAAATCTTCAGAAGTTTAAGTGAGAGCGACTTGCGCCGCTCTCATGCACATTCCTTGGCCTGCATCAGATGCCTTCCGGTTCCTCTTCGAGTATCCTCAATCTGTTGGCAAGCACTTCGTAGAACTGCTTTTCAGTACCGTCCGCACCTGTATATCTGGTAGTTCTCAGTCTGCCGGTTACATAGACCGGTACACCCACTGCGATTCTGGCTATGTCAGCGGTGTCACGGCTTTCCCATGCCACCACATTGTGCCATGTCGTCTCTGAAACGGCTCCTCCTTCGCGGGTCTTGTAAAGAATGTCGGTAGCCAGCGAGAAATTCGCTACCTTGCTGCCGTTGAACTCGTTGGCACGGACAAAGCCTACTCTGCCTTGAAGTTCGATCTTGTTGATGTGTTCCATAAGATTCTCTCTCATTTAAGTTTGACTTGTTCTTCCCCACATCTTATGCGCGCCTTGTAGGTTGGCGCAAAGTAAGTGATTTAAAATGAGTTATCAATAGTTTTCCGGAGATGCGCCTGCAGTTTTTTCTTTTTTTTATAATTATTTCCGAATCTTAAGATTTTAAGATTTTTTTTAATTTTAAAAAAGAGAAAAATCTTGTTAAAGAAATAGAAAAATCGTCGTTCCGCTATTGGATGTCTTGTCCATCCTGATGATATTTGGCTGAAAAAAGAAAGATGGGTTACGATAAGAAGATAGTAAGGATATTGCCGAGGTGTCTTCATTGCGGAGTGCAGATAAGGTATGGAAGGACTGATAAACGCTACTGCTGTGACGAGTGCCGCAACAGGCATAACAATGCTCAGGCAAAGGCAGGAAGGGCATATCGTCGCAAGATAATGTCTCTGTTGTCTTCCAATTATGACCTGCTTAATGAACTGGTCAAGTCCGGTATCGACTCTGTCGATCTGATCGATCTTGTGACTATGGGTTTTTCTCCTTCGGTCATGACTTCCTTCCATAGGGTGGGGAAGCATGATGAGTTCTGTTGTTTTGATATAAAGTACATTATGACGCGTACCAGATTGTATGCTATATCGAAAATACAAAATGTTTCCTTAAATTTGCAGATTGGTATGAATCCGGAAGATTAACGTACAATAATAAGAATATGAAAAGGAAACTACTTATCGCAGGCCTTGTGCTTGCAGTTATCAGCAGTTGCAAGATGGAAAATCCACTTTTGACGGAGTCGACCGCACCGTTCGGCGCTCCACAGTTTGACAAGATCCGCAATGAGCACTATCTGCCGGCTTTCGAGCAGGGTATCGCAGAGGCCAAGGCGGAGATCGATGCCATCGTGGCAAACCAGGAAGAGCCTACATTCGAGAACACAATCGAGGCGATGGAGTATGCCGGAGCCACTCTTGACAGGGTTGCAGGCATCTTCTACAACCTCATGGAGGCAAACACCAATGACGAGATGCAGCAGATTGCAGAACAGGTGTCACCTATGCTCACAGAGTACTCTATGTACGTGTCTCTCAACAACGACCTTTTCCAGAAGGTGAAGGCTGTATATGAGAAGAGGAACGAACTCGGTCTCGATCAGGATCAGATGACCCTCCTCGAGGACAACTACAAAAGCTTCGTACGCGGAGGAGCCAACCTCTCTGACGAGGATAAGGCTCTCTACAGCAAGTGGTCAGAGGAACTTTCGCTCACAACTCTCCAGTTCAGCAAGAACGTCCTTGCCGCTACAAACGCATACACCCTCCATATCACTGATGAGGCAGACCTCGCAGGTCTTCCTGAGTATGTGAAGACAATGGGTGCTGAGACAGCGAAGGAGAAGGGTCTCGAGGGTTGGGCATACACCCTTGACTACCCAAGCTACGGCCCATTCCTCAAGTACAGCACAAACCGTGACCTTCGTGAGCAGATCTGGATGGCATACAATACAAGGGCCATCGGAGGTGAGTTCGACAACACTGAGATCGTGAAGAAGATCGTAGACCTCAGGATCAAGATCGCAAACATCCTCGGCTATGAGACTTATGCGGACTATGCTCTCGAGGAGAGGATGGCAAAGAGCAAGGATACGGTGAACGGCTTCATCATGCAGCTCCTCGAGCCGTCGCTCGAGTTCGCCAGGAAGGATGTTGCTGATGTATACGCATATGCAAAGGCCAACGGCTTCACAGAGCCGAAGCTCATGCCTTGGGACTTCTCATACTGGTCAGAGCGCTATCAGGAGGCAGAGTATGCACTCAACGAAGAGCAGCTCAAGCCGTACTTCCAGCTTGAGAGCTGCATTGATGCAGTGTTCTCTCTTGCAAACCGTCTCTATGGAATCACATTCCACGAGCTTGACAATGTCCCTGTATATCACGAGGATGTGAAGGTTTATGAGGTGAAGGATGCAGACGGCAGCCACCTTGCTCTCTTCTATGCTGACTTCTTCCCAAGAGCAAGCAAGAGAGGAGGCGCATGGATGACCGAGTTCCGCGGCCAGAGCATCAAGGATGGCGTAGAATATCGTCCGTTCATCAGCACGGTGATGAACTTCACCAAGCCTTCCGGTGACGCTCCGTCACTCATCACTCACAGCGAGCTCACAACATTCCTCCACGAGTTCGGCCACGCCCTCCACGGCATTCTCGCCCAGGGCCGTTACGGCTCTCTCACAGGAACAGGCGTGTCTCGCGATTTTGTCGAGCTTCCTTCACAGATCATGGAGAACTGGGCATATGAGCCTGAGTATCTCAACTCATTTGCAAAGCACTATCAGACAGGAGAGCCTATCCCTGCAGAGCTTATCGAGAAGATTGTTGCAGCAAAGAACTACCTTGCAGGCTATGGCCAGGTACGTCAGCTCCACTTTGCATATCTTGACATGGCATGGCATACTCTCAAGGAGGTTCCTGCAGCCGGCACAGTAGAGTTCGAGCAGGCATCCCTGGCACCATATTCGATCATGCCTTCAGCTGACGGAGCGGCATTCTCGACTTCATTCTCACACATCTTCTCAGGCGGATACTCTGCAGGATACTACTCATACAAGTGGGCAGAGGTTCTTGAGGCAGACGCATTCTCACTCTTCAAGGAGAAGGGCATCTTCAACACAGAGGTTGCTGCTTCATTCAGAAAGAACATCCTCGAGAAGGGCGGTGCAGAGGACGAGGCTGTCATCTACCGCAACTTCCGCGGTCATGATCCAGAGCCACAGGCACTGATGGAGAAGCTCGGTCTTACCAAGTAAACATCATCCACGAAAACATAGCGAAAGCGTGGCAGATCCAGCCTTTGAGGTGGGTATCTGCCACGCTTTTCCCATATAACCGTGGACGGTGTCCGCACATAAGGAAAAAGAAATAATTTTAAGAAAAAGAAAAACCTGCATGCCCCCTATTGCATACATGAACTGATGTTCTCACCTTTGGAATAAAACAATAATCCAAAAGGCTTGAAGAACTTTTGGACCGTCCCGGTAGGGACGAAAAATATAAAACATGTTATATGGAGGGGAACAAGAAAAAATACTACCATGTGAGTAGCGAGGCGTTGGAGAAGAACGATATTTTTCAGAGCAGGGAAGACTTTGTTACGGCGATGAATGATATTGCCTTGTGCGTTCTGAAGTACGATGTGTTGATCATGTGCTTCTGCTTGATGAGCAATCATTTTCATTTCGTTCTGAGGGGGTCATATCAGGAGTGTTATGCATTCATGTGGGAGTTCAAGCGTATATGTGCAATCAGAATGCGTGACAGAAACGGAGAAGTGAGCGGACTTAAGGGTGTTGAACTGCATTTCGATCTTTTGGATACACAGGAATATCTTGAGAATGCAATAGCCTATGCGTTGCGCAATCCGCTGGCTGCACGCATCATCATGATGCCTTATTTCTATGAGTGGTCTTCTTCCACAGCCTATTTCCGTGGTTCGCTTATGGAATACGGTATACCTGTAAATACTCTTAGCCTAAGAAAAAGAAGGGAACTGCTTCGAACTCGTCATCCTGAAGTGCCGGATAGTTATATGCTGAACCATCAAGGCTACATAAGCCCTTCCTGCTATGTTGCAGTGGAAGAAGTCGAAAGGATATTCCGCCACCCTTCCAGACTGATGATGGCGCTCGCAAAGAAACTAGAAAATGAATTTGAAGTACAATCCGGTGCTGCAGACCGTATAGTCATGTTGGATAGGGAGCTGAAGACCCAGGTCCTTGAGCTGATAGAGAAAGAGTTCGGCGTTTCATCGTTGGCTCAATTGTCCGCAGACGATAGACTCCGACTGTGCCTGTTAATGAGAAAGAACTTCAATGCCCCTGTAAAGCAGATAGCAAGAGTATTGCGTCTTAGCCAGTCACTTGTCGCTTCAGTTTTGTAGATATCATCCACGAAAACATAGCGAAAGCGTGGCAGATCCAGCCTTTGAGGTGGGTATCTGCCACGCTTTTCCTATAAAACTGTGGACGATGTCCGCAATTGTATACGGTTATGCTACTTTCTCGTTAAGGTTTGCAGGCTGCTTGAAGCAGATTATGAAGGCGATTGCTACCACGAGTGAGTACCCCGCGAATATGTACCAAGGCGTGCTCCAGTCCGGAGTTGCAGCATTGTACACATAATGATTCATGATTGCTCCTGCCGAGAGTGTTCCGACAGTGGCTCCGATTCCGTTTGTCATGAGCATGAAGAGTCCCTGTGCGCTGTTCTGGATCTTCTCGGAGGTTCTCATATTGGTGTAGAGCGCTCCTGAAATGTTGAAGAAGTCGAAGGCTACTCCGTATACGATCATAGAGAGGATAAGCATCCATAGTCCTGAGCCTGTGTCTCCTGCTCCGAAAAGGCCGAAGCGGAGCACCCATGCGAACATGGCGATGAGCATAACTCTCTTGATTCCGAATAACTTCATTGCGATAGGGATAAGGAGGATTCCAAGTGTCTCTGCAATCTGAGAGATAGAATAGAGTGCAACAGGATTCTGTGCTGCCCATGTCTCTGCGAATTCAGCTGTGCCTGCAAAATGCTCGATAAACGGAGTCGCATAGCTGTTAGTGATCTGCAGTGCCATTCCGAGAAGCATGGAGAAGATGAAGAAGATCGCCATGTTGGTGTTCTTGAACAGCTTGAATGCGTCCAGTCCGAATCTCTGGGCAAGTGTCTGTTTTTCGCCAGTTCCTGCTTTGCATGGGCATGCAGGAAGAGTGAAGCAGTATACGAGCATGATCAGTCCGAGGATTCCTGATACATAGAACTGGTCATATGTCTTCTGGAATGAAATTCCGTCTCCATTGGTCATGAAGTTCACGAACCACATGCTGGCGATGAATCCGACTGTTCCGAATACTCGGATTGGAGGAAAGTCCTTGACTGTATCGTATCCGTTGTCAGAGAGAATCTTGAATGCAACGGAGTTAGACAGGGCTATTGTCGGCATGTAGAATGCTACGCTGATAGAATAAAGTCCGAAAAGGATTCCGAATTCTGGAGTTCCGGAACTCATGCAGTATGCTGCTGCTCCTGTCATGGCCGCTCCGGCGATTCCGTGGCAATATCCGAGAAGTTTCTGTGCAGGAATCCACTTGTCTGCCACGATACCCATGAGAGCAGGCATGAACATGGATACGATTCCCTGCATCGCGTAGAAAATTGCAATGCGGTTTCCAAGTTCGACTGAATCAGAACCAAGATACTGTCCCATTGAAGTGAGGTAAGCTCCCCATACAGCCCACTGGATGATATTCATCACAATGAGTCTGAATTTGATCGATTTGTTCATTGTTATTTGAATTTTGTAGTTTCTTTGTGCAGATTGCCACGCTGCGCTCGCAATGACGCGAGTCGTAATTGAGCGAAACCGAGACATCTAAACAACAAATATACAAGATTTTGACTAAAAGTTACTATCTTTGAGGGTTAAAATGTATTGAATGAAATTTGTCAAGACACATAATGACCCTCAGTCCGCAGCAAGGTGTGGCGTGATCACAACGGACCACGGACAGATCGAGACCCCGATATTCATGCCTGTCGGCACCGTGGGCTCGGTAAAGGGCATATATCATAGAGACCTTAAGGAAGACATAAAGGCCGAAATCATACTCGGCAACACATACCATCTGTACCTCCGTCCGGGGCTCGACATCCTCAAGGCGGCCGGAGGACTCCATAAGTTCGAGTCCTGGGATCGCCCGATCCTGACCGACAGCGGCGGATTCCAGGTGTTCTCCCTCAGCCCGATAAGGAAACTTACAGAAGACGGATGCATCTTCCGTTCGCATATCGACGGTTCGAAGCACATATTCACTCCTGAGAACAATATGGACACCCAGCGCATCATCGGAGCCGACATCGTGATGGCTCTCGACGAGTGCTGCCCGGGTGATGCGACATATGACTATGCAAAGAAATCGCTGGCCCTCACCCAGAGGTGGCTCGAGAGATGTGTGAAGCATTTTGATGCCACAGATCCTCTCTATGGATACTCGCAGGCATTGTTCCCGATCATACAGGGATGTGTATATCCGGACCTTCGCCGCGCTGCAGTGGATCATGCCGCTGCCCTCGACCGTGAAGGATACGCCATCGGCGGTCTGGCAGTGGGAGAGCCGACAGAGAAGATGTATGAGATGCTTGAAGTCGTATGTCCTATGCTTCCGGAAGACAAGCCGCGCTACCTGATGGGGGTCGGCACTCCGGCAAACATCCTCGAGGGCATTGCAAGGGGAGTGGACATGTTCGACTGCGTGATGCCTACAAGAAACGGCCGCAACGGCATGCTCTTCACATGGGACGGCATCATAAACATGAAGAACAAGAAGTGGGCTGATGATTTCTCACCGCTTGACCCTAAGGGCACATCGTTTGTCGACCATACATATACCAAGGCATACCTCCGCCATCTTTTCGTGGCGGGAGAAATCTTTGCAGGACAGATTGCAAGTGAGCATAACCTTGCATTCTACCTTGACCTTGTCCGTGAAGCACGCAAGCATATCAAGGCCGGGGATTTCAAGGCATGGAAGGACGAAACAGTCAAAAGGATAACCACAAGACTTTAAGGAATGGATCTCGCACCAAGAAAGATAGACCTGTATATAGTCAAGAAATTCATGAGCACCTTCTTCGTGGCGCTCCTCCTTATCATCGGCATTGTCATAATCTTCGACATCAGCGAGAAGATTGATGACTTTGTGTCGAAGGAGGCTCCGTTGAAGGCTGTCATATTTGACTATTATATGAACTTCGTGCCGTACTTCATAAATATGTTCAGTCCGTTGTTCGTATTCATCACGGTCATATTCTTCACCTCTAAGATGGCTGCCGATTCAGAGATCATAGCCATACTTTCCTGTGGCGTCAGCTTCCACAGAATGATGGTTCCGTATATATTCTCGGCGACCATAATCGCGCTCCTGTCGCTATGGCTTAATCTTTTTGTCATCCCTGATGCCAACAAGACCAGGCTGGATTTCGAGACGCAATACATCAAGAACCGATACAAGAGTGTCGGGCGAAATGTCCATTATCAGACAGCTCCCGGAGAGTTCGTTTTCGCCGAATCGTTCAGTTCATGGAACAATACCGCTTACAGGTTCACCATCGAGAGGATAGAGGATAACAAGCTCGTGTCCAAGATATCTGCAGAGACAGCGGTGTATGACACTCTCAAGGGTACATGGAGACTTAAGAAATACTTCATCAGAGAATATAACGACGACCTGACTGACAAGATCAGGAGCGGGAGACAGATGGATACGACGCTTGCTCTGTCGGTCAAGGATTTCTATCTGACGGAGAAGACCGTGGAGACACTCAATTATGATGAACTCAATGAACTGATCGAGACGCAGAAGATGCGAGGAGATGCCAATGTCAAATTCGCCCTCATAGAGAAGAATACGCGTCTTGCCCTTCCGTTCTCGGCATTCATCCTTACGATCATGGGTGTGGCGCTGTCATCAAAGAAACGCAGAGGTGGTATAGGCTGGAATATCGGTATCGGTATCGCCCTGGCCTTTACATACATCCTTTTCCTCCGTTTCAGCCAGATGTTCGTCCATACGGGAGCACTCCCGCCATTCATAGCCCTGTGGCTTCCGAACATCATCTTCGCCATAATAGCGGCCTTCCTCTACCGCATTGCCCCGAAGTAACCCCATCTCAGCGCCTCCACCCGTGGCCTATATTCGCTTTTAGCGTCAGTGGACTTATTCTATATATGGCTTGAGTTATAAACAAAGGTGGCAGGCAGTCCCAGCGGCATTGGCTCCCGAAAAGGGAAAGGGCCCACGAAGTGGGAAGGACCGCTGGTGACTGCCTGCCACCTTTGTTTTATCTGTATATGGATCAGTCTACGTAGTGTACCCAGTTGAACGGATCCTCGATCTCGCCCTTCTGAAGTCCGGTAATGAAATTATAAAGCTTCAGAGACTTAGGACCGCACTGACCGTCACCATAAGTGTATACGGTCTCCTCGTCTGACTCGAGGAACGGCTTGTCGACCAGCTTGTGTACAGGAGTGATCACAACTGCAGTACCGCACTCACCAACCTCCTCGAAAGTGCTGAGCTCTGATACAGGAACCTCTCTTCTCTCGACCTCCATTCCAAGGTGTGCAGCAACAGTCTCGAGAGACATGTTGGTGATTGAAGGAAGGATCGAGTCTGACTTAGGAGTTATGTACTTGTTGCCCTTGATTGCGAAGAAGTTCGAAGAGTTGAACTCGTCGATCAAAGTCTTTGTTGAAGGGTCAAGATAAAGCACTGCCTTGTATCCCTGCTCGTGAGCGATGTTCAGAGAACGGAGCGAGCATGCGTAGTTTCCACCTACCTTGAATGAACCTGAACCGTTAGGAGCGGCTCTGTCATAGTTTCTTGCGATGACTACGTCTACAGCGTCAAGCGCACCACCTACATATGCACCTACAGGTGAGCAGAGGATCATGAATGTGCTTTCCTTTGATGACTGTACACCGAGCTGCGGGTTAGATCCGATGAGAGTAGGACGGATGTAGAGTGATGCTCCGGTAGCCTCATAAGGAGGAAGGAACTCTTCGTTCTCCTTGATGCAACGCTCGCACATTTCGATGAACATCTCAGTAGAAGGCGCCTCGATACCGAGGTAGTGAGCCGACCTCTGAAGACGCTTTGCGTTCTCTTCTGGTCTGAACATCCTGATCCTTCCGTCCTTGCCTCTGAAGGCCTTGAGGCCCTCGAAGCACTCGATGGCATAATGGAGTGCGCCTGCATATGCGCTCAGATGCAGAAAGTCGTCAGTGTGACTCTCTACAGGTGTCCATGCGCCATCCTTGAAGGTAGTGGTCAGGATTGTGTTTGTCTTTGTGTAGGAGAAAGTGAGTTTGCTCCAGTCAATATTAGCCATAGTATTATCAGATTAGTATTTCAAAAAGTTTATTGTTCTCGTTGATGTATTCGTATGAGATGCCATGTTTGTCCATCCTGTCTGTCAGACCCTTGAAGTCTTCTTTCCTTGCGAGCTCGATACCGATGAGGGCCGGGCCGAAGTTCTTGTTGGTCTTCTTGATGTACTGGATATATACGAGGTCGTCCTCCGGACCGATCACGTCTCTGATGAAAGACAGGATTTCTCCGGACTTCTGTGGGAAGTTCACGATGAAATAGTGCTTCAGACCTTCGTAGAGCAGCGATTTCTCGCGGATTTCCTCCATTCTGGTGATGTCGTTGTTACTTCCGCTGACGATGCAGGCTACATTCTTGCCCTTGATCTCGTCGGCGTAGAAACGGAGAGCTGCTGATGCAAGCGCTCCTGCCGGCTCCACGACGATGGCACTCTTGTTATACATCTGGATGATGGTTGTGCAGACAGCACCTTCCGGAACTACTACGATGTCATCAAGCACTTCCTTGCATACCTGATATGTCAGGGCTCCTGCTTTCTTTACCGCAGCACCGTCCACGAACTTGTCGATATGCTCAAGCTCCACAAGTTCGCCCGCATCGATGGCTGCCTTCATGCAAGGCGCTCCGCCTGGCTCCACACCGATGATCTTGGTCTCAGGAGACATCATCTTGAAATATGAACCGAGTCCGGATGCAAGTCCGCCTCCTCCGATAGGTACGAATACATAATCAAGCTTGACCTTTGCCTGATTGAGAATCTCACGGCCTATGGTACCCTGTCCTTCCATGACCTTAGGGTCGTCGAAAGGCGGGATGAATGTCCTGCCGCTCTCAGCTGCAAATGCGATTGCAGCAGCATTGGCTGCGTCGAATGTGTCACCTGTGAGAACGATCTCGATGAACTCCCTGCCGAACATCTTCACCTGCTCGATCTTCTGCTTAGGAGTGGTTGTAGGCATGAATATGGAACCTATGATCTGCAGCTTGCTGCAAGAAAAGGCCACACCCTGCGCGTGGTTTCCGGCGCTGGCACATACGATGCCTTTCTTCAAAGTTTCAGGGGCGATGGATCTGATCTTGTTATATGCTCCTCTGATCTTGTATGACCTTACCATCTGAAGGTCCTCTCTCTTGAGGAACACATTAGCCTCGTAGATGTCTGAGAGGTTGTTGTTCTTCAGGAACGGTGTCGGCTCGAGGATTTCCCCAAGTACCTCAGAGGCCTTGTCTATGGCCTCGATTGTCGGAAAGTACTTTGTTGCTTCCATCTCTTAATGTTTTAAATCAGATGTTGATTTATGTGTCAAAATTATAATTTTAATTGCTAAATTCCTATAAAATAGTTCAATTTCTGCAATTGTCAATTCATCATTATAAGTGCAATCGACCTGTGGCTGAACTCAAGACGTATATTGTCCTGAACGGCTCTGTTGAGTGTCGCCTTCCACCAGTTGTCGAAGACCACATCGTCTGTCTTCCATCTGAGCCCTTCAGATTTGATCTTAAGCGTGTTGTCGGGACTGAAAATGGATATCTGGCGTCCTTCGCCACAGTCCATCTCCACGGTGTCGGTCACTGCCACGACCGTGGCATGGTCGGTGATCATCTGCACCTGTATGCCTGCTCCTTCCAGGTCATACATGCGGGCATATTCCATCAGAAGGGATATGTTTCCTATCGTATGGTCTTCCCTTTGTCCTGTCGCTCCGAGTATGGTGATGCTTTCCATGCCCTCGAGGTTCTCCATGGCCCATCTGAACGCCTTTGTCTGGTCGTTATGCTCCTGCTCGTCTATCTTGACTATTATGTCGGAATACTTTTTCCTGAGGCTTTCCGGCAATGAATCCATGTCTCCGATGACGCGGTCAGGGAGTCTTTCAGTGCCGAATATGGCCTTGCTGTTCCGAATGAATTTCTTGAGGGCGCCGTCGCAGCAGATAATGAAATCGGCTGTGCGGATCAGGTATCGTGGATACTCGGTCCTTGGAAAACTGCCGTCGCAGATTATGACGATGTTGCTGCCCATAGATGTCTTATCTGCCTGTTATCTGTGATGATGTGCCCGTGGAGGTCTTGTAGCTCTGTGGCTCTCTGAATCCGATGAGGAAGTCCTTCACCGCCATTCTCTTCTTGCCTGCCAGCTGGAGTTCCGTAACGGATATCGCTCCGTCTTCTGTCGCTATCGCAAGATATGTCTTTCCGTCCGACAGTATCGTTCCCGGCTCGACTGCTGTGCTGAATCCGCACTGCGCAAGCATAGCCGCATATTCTTCTCCCTCGACCTTGACGGTCCTGAATATCTTCATCTGGGTTGCCTTGTCATCCTTGACGAGTTCGGTGAATGCAGCCGGATAAGGACTTAGACCCCTGATGAGGTTGTAGATGTCCTTTGTCGAGCTTCTCCAGTCTATATGACAAAGCTCTCTGGTAAGCTTCGGTGCGGTCTTCAGTATTTCGGAACCCTGGATGAAGCTCTTCTGTACTCTCAGTTCCACATTGTTTTCAATTATGGCTTCGACAGTGTTTACAACCAGTGTGGAACCGAGCGCCATAAGTTTGTCATGTACTTCTCCGACAGTTTCGTCAGGTCCGATCTTACAATCATATCTGTACATGATGCCACCCGTGTCCATTCCGTCATCAATCATGAACGTGGTCACTCCGGTAGTCTTCTCGCCATTGATTACGGCCCAATTGATAGGAGCTGCTCCTCGATACTGTGGGAGGAGGGCTGCGTGGAGGTTGAATGTGCCAAGCTTAGGGATTTCCCATACTACCTTAGGGAGCATCCTGAAGGCAACCACGACGAATATGTCCGCCTTCCATGCCTTGAGGGCATCAAGAAATCCGGGGTCCTTGAGCGATACAGGCTGCAGTACAGGAATGCCATGCTCGACTGCATATTTCTTTACAGCACTTTCATTTACCTTGAGTCCGCGTCCGCTGGCCTTGTCAGCTACAGTTACGACGCCTACTACGTTGTATCCGTTCTTTATGAGCTCGTCGAGCGGTGCTACGGCGAACTCAGGCGTACCCATATATACTATACGGGTCTTCTTGAAAACTCCCATTATCTTTGCCTTTATCTTCTTTAAAACGTTCTTGATGTTTCCAAGATTGAAGATTGATGAATCATTTATTGCCTGCCATGTGAGGTAAAGACCTGTAGGAAGCAGGATGTATGAAGATATGAACACACCGTGGAACGGACCTATAGCACCGTCACGAGCCAGTTTTGTTCCTGTGATGTCGATTACCCAGTAGAACACGAAGAAGAGCACTGAGATTATGGCCGGCGTTCCTAGTCCTCCCTTCCTGATGAGCGCTCCCAGAGGGGCTCCGATGAAGAAGAAGATCAGGCAGGCTATCGACAGCGCGAACTTCTTGAGGATCTCGATGTCGATGAGCCTCAGAGTATAGGTGTGATGGTATCTTTCACGAGAGAATGATGCGAGCGACATCTGCAGGTCGCTTGCGTTGCTTTTTGCCCTTTCAAGCGCCTGTATCTCTGCTTCAAGCGTCTTCCATCTGTTTTCCTCCTTCTTGACAAACGGAGTTGTCCTTCCGGCCTTGCCGGTGGAGTCAAGCTGTGCGTTATATCTCAGTACCCTGGAGGTTCTGACCGACTTGATGTTCTCTTTCTTTCCAGCCTCGTTGAGGGCTCCGATAGAGTCCTGACCATGCTGCAGCTGCTTCAGGTTCATTGACTTGACTTGGTCGTCGAATCTGCTGGAGTCGGATTTCTGGAAAGCGTAGTTTTCAAGCGGAATGATGAGTTCCTGTTTCTGGAAATCGATCTTCTGCAGAGTCAGCGTGGTATCGCGGTATTTCTTTGTGTTGGTCTCCTCGTAGTTGGCTCCGTCGAAGAGGCTGAAAGTCAGGTAGGTCTTGTCCTTTGACATCTTCATCATCGCAGAGTCAGCGAGTGTGAGACTTGTGTTACCCTTGTTCTTCGTATGATTGTATACCATCACTCCGTACATCATGTCGGTCTCGTCGTTCCTTTCATTGACGCGGAGAATGTATCCCTCGATACCATTATAGAACGTTCCGGTCGGGATCTTGATCTCTTCCTTAGTCTTTCCGATGTCGTCCCTGAGAGTATAGATCTTGTTGTATGCGACAGGGATGAGATCGTTGGAAATGAAGAATGCGCCTATGCTGATCACTCCACATACAAGCCCCAGCGGAATAAGTACGCGCTGAAGCGAAATGCCGGCCGCCTTTATGGCAAGGAGCTCGTTGTTCTCTCCCAATGTTCCCAATGTCATCATTGACGACAGGAGGGTGGCAAGCGGGAGAGAGAGGGGAAGCAGGGTAGCGCTTCCCCATCCGAGGAATTCAAGTATGACCTTGAAACTGAGTCCTTTACCTACGAGTTCGTCGATATACAGCCAAAGAAACTGCATCATGAGAATGAAGACAACGACCAGCAGGATCGCTATGAACGGTCCTACGAATGATTTCAATATGAACTGGTCGAGCTTCTTCATTCTTTATCTGGTTGCTGCATCGATCATCTTGGCAAGAGCGTCCTTGAGACCCTCTGTGTTCTTTCCTCCTGCTGTAGCCAATCCCGGCTGTCCGCCGCCACCGCCCATGATGAGCTTGGCTGCTTCACGTACATCGGCACCGGCGTTATGACCAGCCTTCACGAGATCGTCTGAGTACATGAGAAGGAGCTGCGGCTTGCCTGCTGCCTCGAATGCTGCGGCGATGACAAGATTCTGTGCCTCCTTCTGGAGCATGAACGCTGCATTCTTGAGCATTGCAGGATCTACGCTGTAGTCGATGCTGACCACGTTTGTGCCGTTTATATCCTTAGCCATGCCCTTGAGACTGTTCTTTAGGGTAACGGTCTTTTCCTTGACGATTTCTTCCATCTGTTTCTTGTATGCTTCGTTCTCCTCAACCATTTTCCTGATGGCTCCTGCAAGGTCAGGTACGTTGTTGAAGAAAGCCTTTGCAATGCGAAGAGTGGTTTCCATTCCGTCCACGAGAAGTTCTGCATGAACGCCTGTAGTAGCCTCGATTCTTCGTACTCCGGCAGCGATGGCTGACTCTGAAACGATCTTGAAGAATCCGATCTGGCCTGTGGCTGCAGCATGAGTTCCTCCGCAGAGTTCGCATGAGTCTCCGAACTTCACTACACGCACGGTGTCGCCGTATTTTTCTCCGAAGAGAGCCATGGCGCCCATCTCCTGAGCCTGCTCCATTGTCGCATTGCGGTTCTCGTCAAGCGGGTTGTTGGCTCTGATGAGTGCGTTCACGCGATTCTCGACAAGGTCGATCTGCTCATCGCTGAGTTTCTCGAAATGCGAGAAGTCGAAGCGGAAATATTTGTCACATACATATGAACCCTTCTGCTCTACATGTGTGCCGAGGATCTCGCGGAGAGCCTGGTGGAGGAGGTGGGTTGCAGTATGGTTGTTCTCGATCTGAATCCTGCGCTCTGCATCCACATGGAGGCTGAAGCTCTCTGTGCAGTCTGCAGGGATGCGTTCTGCAACGTGGATGGTGAGGTTGTTCTCCTTTATGGTATTGATGATGTTGATCTTCTCGCCGCTCTCCGAAAGGATGTAGCCGGTGTCGCCTACCTGTCCTCCCATCTCAGCATAGAACGGAGTGCGCTCGAACACGAGCTGGTACATTGTCTTGTTCTTGGCCTTTACGGTGCGGTGACGGGTGAGCTGTACGCCCTCAAGCTCGGTTGCGTCGTAGCCGCAGAACTCGATGTTGTCGCAGTGTGCGAACTCCACCCAGTCGCCTGACTCGATTGCAGTGGCATTGCGCGCCCTGTCCTTCTGTTTCTGGAGCTCGACCTGGAAGCCCTCGAGGTCGATGGTGTATCCTTTCTCGGATGCGATGAGCTCCGAAAGGTCGATAGGGAATCCGAATGTATCGTAGAGTACGAATGCGTCCTCGCCGCTGATGACCTTGGTCTCTGCAGACTTTGCCATGATGTTGTCCATCAGGCGGATACCTCTGTCAAGAGTGCGGAGGAAAGCCATCTCCTCTTCCTTGATCACACGCTCGATGAGGGTCTGCTGCTTCACGATCTCTGGGTAGAATTCGCCCATGTCGTCAACGAGCTGCTGTACGAGACGGCAGAGGAAAGGCTCGTTGAAGCCGAGGAATGTGTAGCCGTAGCGCACCGCGCGGCGGAGGATTCGGCGGATCACATAGCCTGCCTTCACATTTGAAGGAAGCTGGCCGTCGGCGATTGAGAAGCTGATTGCACGGATGTGGTCGGCGATCACACGCATCGCGATGTCTTCCTGCTCATTCACGCCGTATTTGTGTCCCGAAAGCTCCTCGATCTTGCCGATCATTCCTGTGAACACGTCTGTATCATAGTTTGATTTCTTGCCCTGGAGAGCCATGCAAAGGCGCTCAAAGCCCATTCCTGTGTCCACGTTCTTGTTAGGGAGAAGCTCAAGCTCTCCGTTCGCCTTGCGGTTATACTGCATGAACACGTTATTCCAGATTTCGATCACGAGAGGATGATCCTTGTTTACAAGTGAAGCTCCCGGAACTGCTGCGCGCTCTTCATCATCCCTGAGGTCGATGTGGATCTCGGAGCATGGTCCGCAAGGGCCTGTGTCTCCCATTTCCCAGAAATTGTCCTTCTTGTTTCCAAAGAGGATCCTGTCCTCAGGAAGATGTCTCTTCCATGCCTCCATCGCCTCTGTGTCGAGCTGTGTGCCGTCTGCCTCGGAACCCTCGAACACTGTCGCATAGAGTCTGTCCTTGTCGAGTTTGTATACCTCTGTGAGGAGTTCCCATGCCCAGTCGATCGCCTCGTTCTTGAAATAGTCGCCGAAGCTCCAGTTTCCGAGCATCTCGAACATTGTATGATGATATGTATCGCGTCCTACCTCCTCGAGGTCGTTATGCTTTCCGCTTACGCGGAGACATTTCTGGCTGTCTGCAACCCTCTTCCATTTGGCAGGGCTGTTGCCGAGGAACCAATCCTTGAACTGATTCATGCCGGCGTTGGTGAACATAAGTGTCGGATCGTTCTTCACAACCATCGGTGCCGAAGGCACGATCTGATGGCCCTTAGATGCGAAGAAGTCCAGAAAGGCTTTTCTAATCTCTTTTGAAGTCATATGTCGTTTCGTTTTTTTCCAACCTACAAAAGTACAACAAATTTCCGAAATATTAACCTCAAATCTTGTTTTATATATTTTTTATAGAAGTATGCGATATTTTGATTATCTTTGCAGACTATGCCGAAGGATAGAAGATACATATTCAACAAGGAAACCCTTACTTATGAAGTGGTGAGGCAGTCCAGGAGGTCGCGTGTGTTCAAGACGTTGACCCTCTTTGCTGTAAGCCTGCTTCTTGCGGGGTTCTATTTCTGGATTTATGTCTCGGTTCTCGGTCTCGAGCCTCCTAAGACCGCCTTGCTGAAGAAGAGCAATGCGGAATGGTCTTCGCGTATCGAGGTCCTGAACAGGCAGCTTGACCAGTATAATGAGGATCTCACGTCTCTTCAGATGAGGGATGACGACATATACAGGTCCATCTTCGGTATGAACGAGATCCCGGCTGCGGTGAGAAATGCCGGATTCGGAGGCGTGAACAGATATGCGCATTATGATGACATAGATTCTGACGGTCTTCTGAAGAGGACTGCAGTAAGGCTGGATGTCCTTACCAAGAAATCTTATGTGCAGAGCAAATCGTTCGATGAGGTCGCCCAGCTGTCGAGACGGGCTGGTGAGATGGCTTCATGCATACCGGCGATTCCTCCTGTGAATCCGGATCCTAAGAAATACAGGCTTTCCAGCGGTTTCGGTTACAGAAGGGATCCTTTTACCGGCCGTTCAAAGCGTCATACCGGTGTGGACTTTGCCCTGAAACCCGGCAATCCGGTATATTCTACCGGAGACGGTGTCGTGGAGTCGGTGAAGTTCGAACTGTTCGGATATGGAAACCAGATCGTGATAGACCACGGATTCGGATACAAGACCAGATATGCACATATGAAGTCGATCGGAGTTGCTGAAGGCATGAAGGTGAAGAGGGGAGAGTGCATAGGCTTGAGCGGCAATTCGGGACGCTCGTCCGGCCCTCATCTGCATTATGAGGTGATGTACAAGGATGCTTTTGTAAATCCGGCCAACTATTATGACCTTTCGATCACTCCGGAAGAATATTCTACAATGGTGCAGGATATTGCCGATGCATCGGAGAGGATCACCCTTCATCCGTCACATCAGAAAAGGAGGAACCGATGAGCGGAGGATATACATACGATAAGGAGAGCGTAAGACTCCGGAAGGTCAGGACTTCTGTGTGGAAGAAGGTGCGCAGGGCGGTTCTGTTTTTTGTCGCATCTCTGTCTATGGCCGTGCTGTATTATGCGGTCTTTGCGCTTTTCTTCAGTACCGATACGGAGCGCCGTCTCAAGATGGAAAATGATATGTATCGCAGCGAGCTCCCGGAGCTGGAACGCAAGGAACGGCTTCTGGCTGATGTCGTTGACGGACTGAAGGCGCGCGACAACCGCATATATGAAGAGATATTCCATACGTCTGCGCCTGAGATGAATCCGATGTCGGCTGTCGAATTCCTCGACGGACTGGATTCGATACCTGACGACAATATCGTAAGATATGCGGAAAAGAAGCTCATGTCTCTGGACAGGAGTGCTGCCGCAGTCGAGGATAATTTCAGGAGAATAATGGCGGCTGTGACCGATTCAGGGTTTGTCATGCCTCCTATGACCAATCCTCTCGATGACTTTACCTTTGCCCAGACAGGAGCGTCTGTGGGTAGCAAGATAAACCCGTTCTACAAGGTTCCTATGCCGCATAATGGTCTTGACCTGCTGGCGCATTCCGGTGAGCCGGTGCATTCGGCTGCGGACGGTGTCGTGACCGAGGTCGTCAGGTCCAGGAAAGGATTGGGCAATGTCGTAGTGGTCGATCATGGCGGTGGCTACAGGACAAGATATGCGCACCTTGCCGATATAGAGGTGGTGAGGGGACGCGTGGTCAAGAGAGGGACAAGGCTTGGATATGTGGGTGTGTCCGGCAACTCGTTTGCTCCTCACCTGCATTATGAAGTGCTGAAGGATACCCTTGTGCTGGATCCGGTAAACCATATGTTTGCATCAATGACTCCCGAGGAGTATATGAATACGCTTATTCTGTCCGTATCCACCGGACAGTCAATGGATTGACAGATGTCATCCTGAGGAACGAAGTGACGTGAGGATCTAAAATATTATTATGGAAAAGTATTTCTACACCATCGGCGAAGTTGCCGAAATCCTTGGAGAGAGCACCTCTCTTGTAAGGTTCTGGTCAAATGAATTTCCAAAGTTCATCAAGCCCCAGAGGAACGCTAAGGGAAACCGCCTTTTTACCAAGGAGGATCTCGAGACGTTCAAGCATATCCACCTGCTTGTAAAGGTGGAAGGCCTTACTCTTGAGGGAGCTGCCAAGCGTCTGAAGGGTGACAGAAAAGAGGTTGTAAACAAGGCACGCGTGCTGGAGAATCTGAGGGCCATCCGTCAGCAGCTGACCGAAATCCGTCAGGACCTGTAGTCCTCATCATCCCGAGCTTGTCTCCTGTCATCCCGAGCTAGCCTCCTGTCATCCCGAGCTTGTCGAGGGATCTAAATGTAGAATCATGAAAGTAAAAGATATAATATCGACAATAGAGTCTTTCGCCCCGCTCTCCATCCAGGAACGATGGGATAACAGCGGATTATGCGTGGGCTCGCCTGAAGATGAGGTACACTCGGTGCTTCTTGGGCTGGACTGTACGCCTGAACTGGTGGACGAGGCCATTGCATGCGGCGCCGACATGATAGTGACTCACCATCCGCTGATCTTTTCCGGACTTAAGAATATTTCCCCGGAAAATATGGTAGGTGCGGCGGTAATCAAGGCCATTAAGGCTGGGATAAGCATATATGCTGCACATACCAGTGCTGACAAGGTGCTGGCCGGTGTCAGTGGTGCCATGGCCGCAAGGTTGGGGCTGACAGATGTGGAAATCCTTGATGAAGATGGGGACGGTACCGGACTTGGAGTGGTCGGAAATCTCCCGGAGCCGCTTCCTGCAGAGGAAATGACGAGACTCGTCAAGGAGAAGTTCGGATTGAAGGTGCTCAAGTCGTCAAGACCTCTGGAAGGCATGATCAGCCGCGTGGCGATGTGTGGAGGTTCAGGACGTTCGCTCATAGGGGCGGCAATGAAGTCAGGGGCACAGCTGTATGTCAGCGGTGACATTTCATATCATGACTTTTTTACCGAAAAAGGCTTTATGATAATGGATATAGGCCATTATGAAAGTGAAATAGAGATAGTTGACATTTTATTTTCTTTGATAAAGAAAAATTTTCCTACCTTTGCGGTTCGCATTACTCAGAATATAAATAGTAACCCGATATATTATTTTTAAGCGATATGGCTAAAAAGACAAAGAAAATCGAAACTCCGATTGACCAGAGAGAAACCTTCGTGTCGATTCAGAAGAGCTTTGCAGACTCGGATCTCACAGTAGCTGAGAAGCTGAAGACCCTGTATGCACTCCAGCAGGCTGATACAGAGATTGACAAGATCCTTCAGCTTAGAGGAGAACTCCCTATGGAGGTGGAGCAGCTTGAGAACGAGATCGCTGAACTCAAGGCTAAGTCTGCACGCATCTCGGAGCAGATCGAGGAGATGAACAAGTTCATCGCGGAGAACAAGCTCAACATTACCGAGTGCGATGCTCAGATTGAGAAGTACAAGGGTCAGCTCGACAATATCTCAAACAGCCGAGAGTATGATTCTCTCAACAAGGAGATCGAGAATCAGGGCCTCCTCAGACAGATTGCTGAGAAGCACATCGGTGAGGCAAAGGAGCGTATCTTCGAGAAGAAGAATGACCTTGAGGTAGTCAAGGAAAAGATTTCCGTGAGAATGGATGACCTTGATGCAAAGCAGAAGGAGCTCGCTACAATCGTTGAGTCAACTTCAAAGGAAGAGGAGAAGCTTCGTGCAAACAGAGAGACTTGCGCGGCTAAGATCGATGCAAGGACAATGAGCGCATACGAGCGTATCCGTCAGAGCTGCAACAACCATCTTGCTGTGGTTTCAGTGTTCAACGGTGACTCTTGTGGCGGATGTTTCAATACAATCGCTCCTCAGAGACTCATTGACATCGCTTCAAACAGGAAGATGATCATTTGTGAGCATTGTGGAAGAATACTTGTAAATCCTGATTTCGAATAATCTGGAACGGAAACAATATGGCTGAAGAAGGAAAGAAAAGATCAGTCAGAAAAAAGAATCCGGCGGTAAACCTAGATACACTTGGGCTTGAGGTGGGTAACAGACCACCTCAAGCTCTTGATGTCGAAGAGGCAGTCCTCGGTGCTCTTCTGATTGAACCGAACTGTGTGGATGAAGCGATGGGAGAACTTACTCCGAACTGCTTCTATAGTGAAAAGCACAGGATGATATTCGAAGCTATGCGTGTTCTTGTAAACGAGCATGCAGCTTTGGATCTTCTTTCCGTGTCTCAGAAACTGAAGGATACAGGTAATCTCGAGGCTGTAGGAGGCACGGTCTTTCTTGTGCAGCTTTCGCAGAAGATCGGTGCGGCAGCCCATATTGAGTATTATATAAGGATTCTTAAGCAGAAGTGTATCCAGCGAGAGCTTATCACCGCATCATATGAGATCCTCAAGACTTCATATGACGATGCCGTGAATGTGGATGACCTGATCGACCAGGCTCAGACGAAGGTCTTTGCCGCCATCCAGAACAATGTCAAGAAGGATGTGCAGGAGATCGGAAAAGTCATCAATGATGCTCTCGAGGACATTCAGAAGCTACAGAATTCATCAGGTCTCAGCGGTGTTCCTTCCGGATTCGAGTCTCTGGACAAGATCACCCAGGGATGGCAGGCGTCAGACCTCATCATTCTTGCGGCGCGACCATCGGTCGGAAAGACTGCTTTCGTGCTCAACCTTGCAAGAAATGCAGCCGTGGACTTCAATATGCCGGTTGCCATATTCTCTCTCGAGATGCCTTCGATACAGCTTGCAAAGCGAATGATGGTGTCGGAGACAAGGCTCAGTGCAGATAAGTTCAGAGGAGGTGAGAAGATCGCGGAATGGGAGTGGAAACAGCTGGACATCCAGCTTACCAGGCTGGTGAAGGCACCTATATATATAGATGACACCCCTTCGCTTCCTGTGATGGAGTTCCGCTCCAAGGTGAAGAAGCTTGTGAAGCAGAAGGGTGTACGTCTTATCGTCGTGGACTACCTTCAGCTGATGCAGGGACCATCGGAACTGCGTGGCATGCGTGAGCAGGAAGTTGCGGCTATCTCTCGTACGCTCAAGGCTACGGCTAAGGAAATGAACGTGCCTATCATTGCGCTTTCGCAGCTCTCACGTCAGTCCGAGAACCGACAGGGCGGCAACAGAAGACCTCAGCTCAGTGACCTTCGTGAGTCCGGTTCGATCGAGCAGGATGCTGATATGGTAATCTTTATCCATAGATACGATTATCAGGGACTTTCTGAGAATGCAGACGATATCGGAAGGACTCAGATCATCATTGCAAAGCACAGAAATGGTGCTATTGCCGATATTGATATGAAGTTCCGTGCAGATGAGGTTCGTTTCGTGGACCTTTCTGACAGTCTTGTCAATCAGGCAGACATGATGGGAGTCGAGTCGGCCATGAACAGTGATATGCCACCGTTCGGCCCTGATATGAGTGCCGGAATTGATGACTTTGGCACAAATGGTGGTTTCGTATAGGAATCATGCATTTAAAGATTGTGAATAAAATTAGGAATATATTATTTTTTCTCCTGTGTATGTGTCTTTCCTTATCGGCATATGCACAGGAGAAAAATGTTGATGAGGCAACCTATTGTGTGCCTGTGAAGTCCATAAGTGAGGAAGATCTGGCGTTCGGTGCCGGGGAGTCCCTTACCTTCACGATGCATTACGAGTGGGGAGCAATCAACTCCGATGTGGGTACCGGTACGGTAAAGATGGATACGGTCAGATACAATGGTATGAAGGCTTTCCATTGTTCCGTATACGGCAAGACTACCAGGCTCTTTGATATTTTCTTCAAGGTGCGTGAAGACTTTGATTCCTGGTTCGCCTGTGACGGTCTCAGACCTTTGAAGTTCACCAGGGACACTCATGAAGGACACTATATCGCGAAGAATACATATATATATGACTGGAATGCAATGGAGCCTCATATCGATGCGGATGTATATTCGTCGAGCAGCGGTCAGAGGAATCTTGAGCTTCCGTTGACTCCGTGCACATACGATCTTCCGGCTCTCTTCTTCTTTGCCCGCAATATGGACATAGACAACATAGTTCCCGGAAAGAAGTATCCTATGACTTTCGCGATTGATGACGATGTCTATAATGTATATTTCATCCTCTACGGCCGCGAAACCATAAAGGTAAAGGGGCTGGGAACGGTGAAGACCATAAAGTTCGCAGCAAGGCTTCTGGCCGGCGAAGTGTTTACGGGTGAGGAAGATATGATGATATGGGTGACTGATGACGATAACAGGATCCCGGTCCTTTTCGAAGCTCCCATCCTTGTCGGCACAGCCTCCGGACGCCTCAAGTCCTACAGCGGTCTGAAGCACCCGTTCACCTCGCTTATTAGGAAATAACCCCTGTCATCCCGAGCTTGCCGAGGGAACTGAAAGAAGAATTATGAAGAAAAACGAAATAACCCATACCGGAAAGATCTTAGAGATAACTCCGGATTTCACTACCGTTCAGATAGTGGTTTCATCGGCGTGTGCGTCATGCCATGCCAAGAGCCTTTGCGGAATGTCGGAAGACGAGGAAAAGGTAATCATGCTCCCGACCGACCCATATGCGACATATAATGTCGGGGATGAGGTGCAGGTGTATACGAAAATGAGCATGGGATTGAAGGCTGCATGGATATCTTATGTGATTCCATTGGCAATTTTAATGATTTTAATATTATCTTTGTCAGCTGTTATCGAAAGTGAAGCCCTCAGGGCTTTGGCTGCGATCGGCGGTGTCGGCGTGTACTACTTCTTCATCTGGCTGTTCAGAGAAAGACTGGCCAATGAATTCGTATTCTACATAAAGTGACCATTCCCGAGCTTGTCGAGGGATCTATAGGATACAACAACTAAATTAATTATAACTGTAATGACACAAACAATTATCTGGACTATTGCAATCCTCACCATCCTCGGTGCGGCTCTCGCGGTGGTCCTCTACGTTGTGGCTGAAAAGTTCAAGGTGGAGGAAGACCCGAGGATCGACGAGGTGGAGAAGGTGTTGCCTGGTGCAAACTGCGGAGGCTGCGGACAGGCAGGCTGCCGCGCATTTGCCCAGCATTGCGTAGAGTCGTCTCCAAACCTGGACAGCTGCTTCTGTCCTGTAGGAGGCAACGAAGGTATGCAGAAGGTTGCTGCCGTGCTTGGCGTTGAGGTTGCCGCAAAGGAGCCTCAGGTCGCTGTGGTACGCTGCAACGGAACTTGTGAGAACCGTCCTCGCACCAACGAGTACGGCGGTTATCAGTCATGCCGCGTGAAGGCCACACTCTATAGTGGTGACACCGGCTGTTCTTTCGGATGTCTTGGATGTGGCGACTGCGTTGCGGCCTGCCAGTTCGGAGCAATCTCTATGGACCCGACAACAGGTCTTCCTGTAGTTGACGAAGAAAAATGTACCGCCTGCGGTGCCTGTGTGAAGGCATGCCCTAAGAACATCATCGAGCTCCGCAACAAGGGACGCAGGAACATGCGCGTGTTCGTATCATGCGTCAACAAGGACAAGGGTGCCGTTGCGCGCAAGGCCTGCAAGGCTGCATGTATCGGCTGCGGCAAGTGTGCGAAGGTATGTTCGTTCGACGCAATCACTGTGGAGAACAACATTGCATACATCGACTTCACAAAGTGCAAGCTTTGCAAGAAGTGTGTTGCAGAGTGTCCTACAGGTGCGATCCACGCAGTGAATTTCCCTGTAATCAAGCCAAAGCCGGCTGCTGAAGCTCCGGCTCAGCCTGTAGAAAAGAAGGAGGAGTAGTACTATGATGAAGACATTTTCAATAGGTGGTATCCACCCGAGCGACAGCAAGATTTCAAAGGACTGCAAGATCGAAGTGCTTCCTGTTCCTTCAAAGGTTTTCATTTCAGTTGCGCAGCATCTCGGTGCTCCTGCGACTCCGATAGTGAAGGCCGGTGACCAGGTGAAGGTGGGTCAGGTGATCGCAGAGCCTGCAGGATTCATTTCCGCTTATGTACATTCATCGGTTTCAGGTACAGTGAAGTCAGTGGGACCTCGCAAGGACCTTGCCGGTAACAATATGACACACATCGAGATCGATGTGGAGGGAGACGAGTGGGTAGAAGGTGTAGACCTTACTGACACGCTTGTGACAGCGATTCCGGAGGACAACAAGGCTATTCTTGAGAAGATCAAGATGTGCGGCGTTGTAGGTCTGGGTGGTGCTACATTCCCTGCTCACGTAAAGCTTTGCCCGCCTCCGGGCAAGAAGGCTGACTGCCTCATCCTGAACGGTGCGGAGTGTGAGCCTTATCTTACTTCAGACTACCGTATCATGCTCGAGAGAAGCAAGGAGATCGTTGTCGGAGCCGCTATCATGAAGCAGGTTCTCGGCGGATGTCCTGCAGTGATCGGCATCGAGGAGAACAAGCCTGAGGCTATCAAGGCCATGACGGCTGCTGTGGCAGAGCTCCAGGCGTCTGCAAAGGGCTATGAGGGCATCTCTGTGATGACTCTCAAGAAGAAGTATCCGCAGGGCGGTGAGAAGCAGCTTATCGACGCTGTGATGGGCCGTCAGGTGAAGTCTATGGGACTTCCTATCGACGTGGGTGCCGTAGTCCAGAACGTTGCGACATCTCTCGCTGTATATGAGGCTGTCCAGAAGAACATTCCTCTCATCACCAACGTGATGACAATCACAGGCGACTGCCTCCCTATGGAGAAGCAGCATAACTACAAGTTCCGCATCGGTATGCCACTTTCATATATAGCAGAATACGCGGGCGGAATTCCTGAAGCTGCTGCAAAGGTCATCAGCGGTGGTCCTATGATGGGTAAGGCGATAGCCAACATGGATGCTACGACAGTCAAGGGATCTTCATCTCTCCTTTACCTGACTGCAGAGCAGACAGTGCGTGGCGTGGAGTCGGCATGTATCCGTTGCGGAAAGTGTGCGGAGGCCTGCCCTATGGGTCTTGAGCCGTTCCTTCTCCAGAAGTATGCACGCAACAACATGATGGATGAACTCGAAGATAATGCAGTACAGGATTGTATAGAGTGCGGATGCTGCCTCTACAGCTGCCCTGCCAACATTCCGCTTCTTGACATCATCCGTTTGGCAAAGGGCGACGTCATCAAGATTATAAGAGGCAGGGGACAAAGGTAAAAACTAAATCCCTCCCACCTTGCGGTGGGCCCCTCCCATTCACGAGGCCATGGGCGGCCACGGTTTTTACCTTTGTCCCATGCCTCCTAAATCGATAACTAATTAAAGTAAAGATATGGATAAACTATTGGTTTCACCGTCACCGCATCTTCATACTAAGACTTCCACAAAGTCTTTGATGCGTGACGTTGTGATTGCTCTGCTTCCTGCAGTGGTTGTCTCTGTCCTCTTCTATGGATGGTCGGAGCTTCTCGTGCTCGGAGTGAGCGTGGCTTCATGCGTACTGCTGGAGTACCTTATCACAAGATATATGTTGAAGAAGCCATGCACAGTAGGAGACTATTCTGCTGTTGTGACTGGTATTCTTCTTGCCCTCAACCTTCCTGCTACCACACCTTGGTGGGTTGTGTTCATCGGAGCTGTTGTAGCTATAGGAGTGGCAAAGATGACATTCGGCGGACTTGGTCAGAACCTTTTCAACCCTGCAATCGTGGGTCGTGTGTTCCTTCTGATCTCGTTCCCTACTTATATGACAGACTGGACAAGGCCTCAGGGCTTTGTGGGCGGCGGTCTTGACGCTCTTTCTGGCGCGACACCGCTCGGTCTTGCAAAGGAAGGCGGCGTAGCTGCCATCGAGAGCCTTGACTACATGGACATGCTGTTCTACAACATCGGAGGTTCTGCAGGTGAGCTTTCAGCACTCGCGCTCATCGCAGGATTCATCTACCTCCTTGCCCGCAGAGTCATCAGACCATACATCACTCTCTCGATTCTCGCTACAGTGGCCATATTCTCAGGCATCTTCTGGGCTATCAACCCTGCCGAGTATACAGACCCTGTATTCAACCTCCTCACCGGTGGTCTTCTCCTCGGATCGATCTTCATGGCGACCGACTATGTGACTTCACCTATGAGCAACTGGGGCGGCGTGATCTTCGGTGTCGGCATCGGTATCATCACAATGCTGATCCGTTACTTCGGTGCATATCCTGAGGGAGTTTCTTTCGCTATCCTTATCATGAACTCAGTGGTTCCTCTTATCAACAAGGTGTGCCACGCTAAAAAGTACGGGAGGGCATAGGCTATGGCAGTACAGTCATCATTCAAGAACATGAGCCTTTGTCTGCTCGTGATCTGTCTCGTATGTTCAGCCCTTCTTGCAGGCGTATATGCTCTCACAAAGGAGCCTATTGACGCAGCTGCAAAGGCAAAGAACGAGGCGGCCATCAAGGAAGTGCTTCCTGATGTTGCAGTGACTATAGAGGAAGAGAGAACAGTTGATTTTGAAGGTGCTTCATACACTTACAACCTTGCTTACGATGATCTCGGAAACACTGTAGGATGTGCCATCAACGTGGCTCCGTCAGGATTCGGCGGTCCGATATCGATCAAGGTCGGCTTTGACATCAACGGTGTGATCTGGAATACAAAGGTGCTCTCACAGGCAGAGACTCCGGGTCTCGGCGCAAAGTGCGTGGAGCCAGCATTCTCAGACCAGTTCAAGGGATTCGATCCTGCACAGAAGACTCTGGCAGTGAAAAAGGACGGCGGTGATGTTGATGCAATCACAGCATCAACCATTACATCGCGTGCATATGCAGAAGGCCTCGCTCTTGCAGTAAAGGTATTCGATGCTATCGCACAGACCCCGATGCCACTTAATAATATGGAGGAGTAACCATGGGAAAATTTCAGCTTATAACTAAAGGCCTCATCAAGGAGAACCCTACATTCGTTCTTCTTCTGGGTATGTGTCCTACACTGGCTACAACCACATCGGCCATCAACGGTATGAGTATGGGACTTGCCACAATGTTTGTCCTCATACTTTCAAACATCGTGATCTCGGCAATCGCCGCATACATTCCTGACAAGGTCCGTATCCCTGCGTACATTGTCGTGATCGCTACATTCGTGACCCTGCTCCAGTTCATCATGCAGGCGTATGTTCCGGATATCTACGAGACCCTCGGTCTCTTCATCCCGCTCATCGTGGTGAACTGTATCGTCCTCGGACGTGCCGAGGCGTTTGCAAACAAGAACAGCATCGTGGATTCTGCTCTTGACGGCATCGGCATCGGACTCGGCTTCACATGCTCGCTCACTGTCCTCGGTCTCGTACGCGAGATCCTCGGCAGCGGCTCGGCATTCGGCTTCAAGTTCATCGCCGGTGACGGTATCCTTGCATTTGTCCTCGCTCCGGGAGCGTTCCTTGCTTTGGGTTACCTCATCGTGATATTCAGAAAGCTTACTTCAAAGAAGGCAGAATAATATAATAAAGGAGAAATTGTCATGGTAGAATACATACTTATCATTATTTCAGCGATATTCGTAAACAATATCCTGTTGTCACAGTTCCTCGGAGTCTGTCCTTTCCTTGGAGTATCGAACAAGCTCAGCACCGCTTCAGGAATGTCAATGGCTGTATGCTTCGTCATCACGCTCGCTACAGTGGTTACATACCTTCTGAACATGCTTCTCGTGAAGCTCGGTCTTGAGTTCCTGCAGACCATTTCGTTCATTCTCGTGATCGCTGCCCTTGTGCAGATGGTGGAGATCGTGCTCAAGAAGATCAGCCCTGCGCTTTATGCGTCACTGGGTATCTTCCTCCCGCTCATCACCACTAACTGCGCCGTTCTCGGTGTCGCTCTGACAGTTGTGAAGCCATCTGTCTATGCATCAGCGGCAAACGGCATGATGAACCTCGGCGAGGCTACCGTATACGCGTTCGCTACATCACTCGGCTTCGGCCTTGCGATGATCCTCTTCGCCGGCCTCCGCGAGCAGCTTTCGCTCAACGATGTGCCTAAGGCGTTCAAGGGCGTTCCTATCGCTCTCGTTACCGCAGGTATCCTTGCAATGGCATTCATGGGCTTCTCAGGACTCGTGTAATGACAGCGCAAGAGTTACTCGATAAAGCAGAAGAACTGAGGCGTCACTGCCGCTTTGGAGATGCGATAAACTTCTACAGAGCGGCAGCGGATGCCCCGGATGCTTCGGAAGAGATAAAACGCAAATCTCTCGCATCGGTCGAACTGATGCAGGAGATAAACGGCTTTGTAAACACCGACCTTATGAATCCATAAGGCCGGTGTTTTTTTTGTGCCCGGTGGTCATTTGGGGGGACGACCAGGCACGGCAATATGCCATATATTGCGTCAGTTGATGATTCATGTGCCCGGTGGTCGGTAATAATGACCACCGAGCACATTTGTTATGATAATATGCCATGACCAACATCAATTTCTGCAAAACTTTCTCTATATTTGTATCTTGGTTTACTTTGGACCGAACCAACATACAAACAACCATACAACCTTGGAAAATTAGAGCGAAGCGAAGGCAAGTCCTTTCCTCGGCGGCATAGTAAAGACAACATACAAACAATCATACAACCTTGGAAAATATGAAAGTAGCAGTCATCATGGGCTCGACCAGCGACCTTGACATCATGTCGCAGGCGATCACGGTCCTCGAGGACCTCGGAGTAGAGGTGGTCAAGAAAGTAATCAGCGCACACAGGACACCTGACCTCATGTGCGAGTTTGCAAAATCAGCGAAGGCGAACGGCATCGGAGCCATCATCGCCGGAGCGGGCGGAGCCGCCCACGTTGCAGGCGTCGTTGCAGGCATGACCACAGTACCGGTGATCGGAGTCCCTATCCAGACCAAGGCTCTCGGCGGAATGGATTCTCTTCTTTCCATCGTGCAGATGCCTGCAGGCATCCCGGTAGCCACAATGGCCATCAACGGAGCCAAGAACGCCGGTCTTTTCGCAGCACAGATCCTCGCATTGACAGATGCAGAACTCTCGGCAAGACTTGACGAGTTCAGGAGACAGCAGACACAGAAAGTTCTAGACGCAACAATCTAACATATGAGCAACTATCGCATTTTCGTAGAAAAGTACCCTGAATTTCAGGTAGAGGCACGCAGCCTTCTGAGCGAGCTGAATGAGAATCTTCAGCTCAGTCTCGGATCGCTGCGTCTGCTTAATGTGTACGACCTCTTCGGCTTCTCGGAGGAACTCCTCGAGAAGAGCCGCTACAGCGTGTTCGGAGAGATCGTTACAGACAGCGTGACTGATGAGTGTGACCTCTCAGGAGCTAAATACATCGCCGTGGAGTACCTTCCAGGCCAGTTTGACCAGCGCGCGGCATCGGCTGTAGACTGCGTGCGCCTCATCGATCCTTCGGCAAAGGTGAGCATCAAGAGCTCGAAGCTCATAATCCTCCCTGCCGACACGACTGAAGAGGTAATAGCCAGAATCAAGAAATATTACATCAATGCAGTGGAGTCTCGTGAGAAGGACCTCGCGAAGCTTACAGCCCTGGAGCAGCCGGAGGTTGCGCCTGTGCCTGTGCTTGAGGGACTCACAGCGCTGACAGAGGAAGAGCTTGCTCCATATTGCAGGAAGATGGGCCTTGCAATGAATGCAGACGACCTTCGTGAGGTCGTGAAGTATTTCAAGGCTGAAGGCCGCGATCCATATGAGACTGAGCTCCGTATCCTCGATACATATTGGAGTGACCACTGCCGTCATACCACATTCACTACAGAGCTTGAGGATATCAATGTCGAGGATTCGTTCCTTAAGGAAGAGATCGACGGTACCCTCAATCTGTACATGAAGATCCGAAAGGAACTTGGCCGCGAGCACAAGGGCCTGAACCTTATGGACATGGCCACGGTAGGCGCCCGTTACCTCAAGGCAAAGGGCCTTCTGGACGACATGGAGGTCAGCGAAGAGAACAATGCATGCAGCATATATGTAGATGTAGACATCGTTGACGACGAGGGAGAGATGACCACAGAGAAGTGGCTCCTTCAGTTCAAGAACGAGACACATAACCACCCGACAGAGATCGAGCCGTTCGGCGGAGCGGCAACCTGTCTCGGCGGTGCCATCCGCGACCCGCTTTCAGGCCGTGCATATGTATACCAGGCAATGCGCGTGACAGGAGCGGGAGATATCTATCTGCCTGTGGCTGACACTATTCCAGGCAAGCTGCCTCAGAGCATCATCAGCCGCAAGGCCGCTCATGGCTATTCAAGCTATGGCAACCAGATCGGTCTTGCTACAACTCATGTGCGTGAGATCTACCATGAGGGATATGTGGCAAAACGCCTCGAGGTGGGTGCTGTCGTAGGAGCCGTGAAGGCTGACAGCGTACGCCGCGAGAGCCCGACACCGGGCGATGTGGTCCTCCTCCTCGGAGGCCGCACAGGACGCGACGGAGTCGGCGGAGCGACAGGCTCGTCAAAGGAGCACACCGAGGAGTCTCTCGAGACCTGCGGAAGTGAGGTGCAGAAGGGAAATGCTCCTGAGGAGAGAAAGCTCCAGAGGCTTTTCCGCCGTCCTGAGGTGACAAAGCTCATCAAGAAGTCGAATGACTTCGGAGCCGGCGGAGTCAGCGTTGCGATCGGCGAGCTGACCGACGGTCTTGACATCTACCTAGACAGGGTTCCGGTGAAATATAACGGACTCAACTCTACAGAACTGGCTATCAGCGAGTCTCAGGAGCGTATGTCTGTCGTTATCGAGGCAAAGGACAAGGAGGCCATGATGGCATATTGCGCAAGCGAGAATGTCGAGGTCACTCATGTTGCGGATGTCACCGACAGAGGTCGCATGCGCATGTTCCAGGGCGACAGGATGGTGGTAGACCTTTCAAGAGAGTTCATCGACAGCGCCGGAGCGAAGCATTATGCAAAGGCGACGGTTGGCGCTGTGGAGCAGAAGAATCCGTTCGAGCGCGAAGTTCCGGGTGACAACCTCCGCGACAAGGTGTTCCACAACCTCCAGGATCCTAACGTGACTTCACAGAAGGGTCTCATCGAAATGTTCGACTCTACGATCGGACGTTCGACAGTCCTCATGCCGTTCGGAGGTATGCTTCAGACAACAGAGACCCAGGTTTCCGTACAGAAGCTTCCGACAGACGGATATACAGATACGGCGTCAATCATGGCATTCGGATACAACCCGTTCATAGCAAGCTGGAGCCCATACCACGGAGCGGCATATGCAGTGGTCGAGGCTTGTGCCAAGGTCGTTGCGGCCGGTGCTTCATATGAGAAGATGCGTTTCTCATACCAGGAGTATTTCGAGCGCATGACAGACCGCAAGTCATGGGGCAAGCCGCTTTCAGCGCTCCTCGGAGCACTGAAGATGCAGGTGGAGTTCGGTCTTCCGTCAATCGGAGGAAAGGACTCTATGAGCGGAACATTCGAGAATATCAATGTGCCGCCTATGCTCATGGCCTTCGGTATCACCACAGTCGATGCAGGCCAGGTGATCTCTCCTGAACTCAAGTACGAGGGCAACAAGCTCTATCTCATCAAGCATACTCCGCTCGCGAACCATATGCCTGACGTAGAGCAGCTCAAGGCCAACTGGAACTATATCCACGAGCAGATCCAGGCAGAGAACATCGTTTCGGGATATGCTCTCGGATTCGGAGGTCTTGCTGAAGCGATCTGCAAGATGTCGTTCGGTAACGGTCTTGATGCAAAGATCAAGTATGACGAGAAGGAACTCTTCAACTACGGCTACGGATCCATCCTCGTTGAGGCTGAGGAGGAACTCGACTGGCCGAATGCAATCCTCATAGGAGAGGTTACGGACGGCGAGGAGAGCGAGCTCACCATCAACGGCAAGAAGTTCGACATCTTCGAGCTCATGGCTGTGAACGGAGCTAAGTTCGCCGAGGTTTACCCTGATACTGCGGAGGCATATCACAAGAAGCTTGTTCCTGCAGGAATGCAGGGCGTGAAGCCTCTCAAGGTCAAGAGGTCAGAAATGAAGTATAAGGGTGAACCTGTGGAGAAGCCGATAGCATATCTGCCTGTCTTCCCGGGTACAAACTGTGACTATGATTCAGCGAAGGCATGGCGCAATGCCGGAGCGGTAGTGCGCATGAGCGTGTTCTGCAACCTGACTGAAGACGACATCTTCAGGTCAATCGCTGAAATGAAGAAGAATATCGACGAGTGTCATATCCTCATGCTCTGTGGCGGATTCTCTGCAGGAGACGAGCCGGACGGAAGCGGCAAGTTCATTGCCAATGTCCTGAACAACAAGGATATAGCAGAGGCTATCCATGCTCTCATAGATCGCGGCGGCCTCATCCTCGGCATCTGCAACGGATTCCAGGCCCTCGTGAAGTCGGGTCTCCTCCCTTACGGACGTCTCGGCCAGGTGACAAAGGACAGCCCTACGCTCTTCCGCAACGACATCAACCGTCACATCTCGCAGATGGTGACCACTCGTGTCGCTACCACGAATTCTCCATGGCTCAAGGACTTCGCCATCGGTGACCTCCATACTATCGCAGTGAGCCACGGTGAGGGTAAATTCGTTGTTAATGAGGAGCTTGCGAAGGAACTCTTCGCTAACGGCCAGGTGGCCTTCCAGTATGTGGATCCTCTCGAGGAGGAGCCTACTATGGAGTCTCCATACAATCCGAACGGATCATATTATGCGATCGAGGGTATCATCAGCCGCAACGGACAGATCCTTGGAAAGATGGGACATACCGAGCGTTTCGAGGAGAATCTCTTCAAGAACATTGATGACGACACCCGTGAGCAGCCATTGTTCCATAATGCAGTGGCATACTTTAGAGGAGAATAATAAAACGAACGACAAATGTGTAAGTGTAGTAAATTCAGAGACGACAAGCTGCATCACGAGTGTGGTGTGCTTGGCATATATGGTGTTGAGGATGCTGCAGGCCTGGCATATTATGGCCTGCACGCCCTTCAGCACAGAGGACAGCAGGGCTGCGGCATTGTGTCTGTGGCGCCTGACGGACAGTTCCATAGGGTAAAGGGAGACGGTCTGGTGTCAGAGGTGTTCAACGAGCAGAGGCTTGCAAAGCTGCCTGGCAAGATGGCCATAGGTCATGTGCGCTACAGCAATGCCGGCTGCAAGGGTACCGAGAACATCCAGCCTTTCCTCTTCCATCATAATTCAGGTGACTTTGCGATGGCCAACAACGGTCAGATCGTGAACTACAATCAGCTCCGTCAGGAGCTTGAGGACAAGGGCAGCCTCTTCCAGTCATCTTCGGATGCAGAGGTGCTCG